>JBDSBK010000024.1:0-2693 GCA_039921645.1 Dokdonella sp. | reverse complement strand
GGCCATCGCGCCCCTGAAAGCCGACCTCGCCGCGCCGCCTGCGTGTTTCGGTGTTTCCGGTTACTCCGGCGCGGGCACCACGCCGTCGGACAAGAACAATCCGGAAAAACTGCGCGACAACCTGATTGCGTATTCGCTTGTCGGTCATGTTCACGAGGGCGAAGTCGCGCGTCAGCTGGGCCTTCCGGTCGAGTTCATGCCGCATGTCGCGCCGCATTTTCGCGGCATCACGATGACCGTCAATCTGTGGTTGCAGCAGCCGATGGCGCTCGACGCGATCAAGGCGCGTTATCGCGCGTTCTATGCGACCGAGCCGCTCGTTCGCATCGTTGACGACGCGCCATGGGTGAGTGCGATCGCCGGCCGTCACCATGTCGACATCGGCGGCTTTGCGCTGGCTCCCGGCGGCAAACGCGTCGTCGTCGTCGCGACGCTCGACAACCTGTTGAAGGGCGCAGCGACGCAGGCGATGCAGAACCTCAATCGCGCGTTCGGATTCAATGAAATGGAAAGCATCCCGCGACCGTGACGCTCACTCGCGGCATCGGTGCAACCCATCATCCCGAATCGAGGAATCACGTCATGCGCCTTTCCCGCTATTTTCTGCCTACCCTGAAAGACAATCCCGCCGAGGCTCAGATCGCTTCGCATCGCCTGATGCTGCGCGCCGGCCTGATCCGCCAGGAAGCCGCCGGCATCTATGCCTGGTTGCCGCTCGGCCTGCGCGTACTGCGCAATATCGAGCGCATCGTGCGCGAAGAGATGGACCGCGCCGGAGCCATCGAATTACTGATGCCGACCTTGCAGCTCGCCGACCTCTGGCGCGAAAGCGGCCGCTACGATGCCTATGGCCCCGAGATGCTGCGCATTCGCGACCGCCACGAGCGCGAACTGCTGTACGGACCCACCAACGAGGAAATGGTTACCGGAATATTCCGCGCCGGCGTCAATTCATGGCGCGACCTGCCGCGGAATCTCTACCATATCCAGTGGAAATTCCGTGACGAACAACGCCCGCGCTTCGGCGTCATGCGCGGGCGCGAGTTCCTCATGAAGGACGGCTATTCGTTCGATCTCGATGAAGCCGGTGCACGGCGTTCGTACAACCGCATGTTTGTCGCTTACCTGCGTACGTTCTCGCGCATGGGACTGAAAGCGATCCCGATGCGTGCCGAGACCGGTCCGATCGGCGGCGATCTCTCGCACGAATTCATCGTGCTCGCCGAGACGGGCGAATCGGACGTTTATTGCGATCAGCGCGTACTGGAGTTGCCGGTCCCCGATGCCGACATCGACTACGACGGCGACCTCGACGCAGTGCTGCGCGCATGGACATCGATCTATGCGGCCACGTCGGACGTGCACGAAGCGCAACGTTACGAAAGTGAAGTTCCAGCCGTGCATCGCCTGCGTACGCGCGGTATCGAGGTTGGTCAGATCTTCTATTTCGGCACCAAGTACTCCGAACCGATACGTGCGAGCGTGACGATGCCCGACGGGTCTGCGCGTGCGCTGCATGGCGGCTCGTATGGCATCGGTGTCTCCCGGCTTGTTGGCGCGATCATCGAAGCCTGTCATGACGATGCCGGCATCGTCTGGCCGGACGCCGTCGCGCCATTCGCCGTCGGCATCGTGAGCCTCAAAGCCGGCGACGCTGCGGTCGATGCGGCTTGCGACGATCTCTACGCAAGACTCGAAACCAGCGGAATCCATGTGCTTTACGACGACACCGATCAAAGAGCCGGTGCGAAATTCGCGAACATGGACCTGATCGGGTTGCCGTGGCAGATCATCGTGGGCCCGCGCGGACTGGCGAACGGTATGGTCGAATTGAAACAGCGGTCCAGTGGCGAGCGCTCCGAGCTTTCGCTCGAGGCCGCAATCGCGAAAGTGGCGGCCCCGAATGACGGTGTGCCGGTGATCAACGGGAGCGACGCCCATGAGTGACCTGCTCTGGCAAAAATCCGGCACGCTTACCGACGAACGCATCATGCGGTTCCTTGCCGGCGACGATGTCGTGCTCGATCGCGAATTCCTGTTGCACGATATCGAAGCCAGCGGCGCGCACGTCGAAGCGCTCGCCAAGATCGGCATCGTCACTGCCGCTGAAGCGCAGTCGATCGCGCTTGAACTCGGTCTGCTCGCGGACGACTTCCGCGCGGGCCGCTTCGTGCTCGACGATCGCTACGAGGACGGTCATTCCGCGATCGAGGCGCGTCTGGCCGAACGTCTTGGCGATGCCGGTCGCAAGGTGCACACCGGGCGCAGCCGCAACGATCAGGTCCTGGTCGCGACGCGCTTGTGGCTGAAAGCGCGTCTTGCTGAACTGCTCGCCTTGTGTCGTGATGTCGCGACGGTCTGCCTCGATCGCGCGGCTCGCGAGTCGCTGCCGCTGCCCGGATACACCCATCTGCAACGCGCGGTCGTCTCGTCGACGGGGCTGTGGTTCGCGGGGTTCGGCGAAGCCTTCATCGACGATGCACGGCGCGCACGCGATACGCTGGCTTGGATCGACGCGAATCCGCTCGGCACCGCGGCGGGCTATGGCGTGAACCTGCCACTCGATCGTGCGCACACGACGCAGGCGCTGGGTTTCGCGCGTCTGCAAATCAATCCGGTGTATGCACAGCTCTCGCGTGGAAAATTCGAGATTGCCGCGCTGGATGCGCTGGGCACCGCGTTGCTCGATCAGC
>JBDSBK010000023.1:0-13377 GCA_039921645.1 Dokdonella sp. | reverse complement strand
GCTGGGTGTTCGACAAGGAAAGCGGTTGGCATTTCGACTACAACCAGCGTTACGAGGACGCGGAAACGCGCGACGTCGACGCCGAAGCGGGCAAGGTCGCCAAGTTTGACGTGCCGGTCGACTGGGGTAATTACCGCGTCGAAATCCTCGACCCGGCGACCGGCCTCACCACGCGCTTGCCGTTCTTCGCCGGCTGGAGCTGGAACGACGACAACCGCGGCAAGGAAGCACGCCCCGACAAGGTCAAGCTCGCGCTCGACAAGCCGACCTATCACGCGGGCGACACGCTGAAAGTCACGGTCACTCCGCCGCAAGCCGGCCCGGGCGTGCTGATCGTCGAATCCGATCACATGCTCTACACCAGGAACATCGATGCGAAGCCCGGCGCGACATTCGAGATACCCGTCACCAAGGAGTGGGAACGCCACGACATCTACGTCACCGCACTCGTGTTCCGCGGCGGCTCGGCGGCCGACAAGATCACGCCGGCACGTGCGGTCGGCGAGGCCTTTGTTTCGATGGAACGCAGCGATCGCAAGATCGATGTACAGATCGACGCGCCCCAGCAGATGAAGCCCGAGGTCGACCTTCCAGTTACCGTGAAGGCCCCGGCACTCGCCGGCAAGAAGGCGTACGTGACCGTGTCCGCGGTCGATGTCGGCATCCTCAATATCACGCGTTTCGTGCGGCCGGATGCGAATGCCTGGTTCTTTGCGCAACGTGCGCTCGGCATCGATGCCTATGACCTCTACAGCCGCGTGATCGAGAGCTTCGATGGCAATACCGCGAAGCTTCGCTACGGCGGCGACATGGCGTTGGCCGCTCTGCCGCAGGCGCGCCGACCGACCGCGAAGGTGCTGACGGTGGACCTCTTCTCGGGCGTCGTCGCACTCGATGCCAAGGGTGAAGCGAAGGTCGCGCTGAAGATGCCGGACTTCAACGGCACCGTGCGCGTGACCGCGGAGGTGTTCGGCGAAAACCAGTACGGCGGCAGCGACACGGAGACCATCGTGCGCGCACCGCTGGTCGCCGAGATCTCGACGCCGCGCGTGCTCGCTCCCGGCGACAAGGCCGCGCTCACGCTCGACCTGCAGAATTTCTCGGGCAGCGAGCGCGAATTCTCGGTCAAGGTGAGCACGGCGAAGCCGCTCGCGATCGACAAGGGCGAGCGCAAGGTCGAACTCGCCGATGGCGCCAAGACGACGCTGAATTTCCCGCTCAATGCACTCGATGGATACGGCGTAGGCAAGATCAACGTCGTCGCATCGAGCGGCGACATCAAGATCGACCGCCACTTCGAGATGGTCGTGCGCGCAGCATGGCCGAGCGTGATGCGATCGACCTCGCGCGCACTGGACACGCTCGAGCCGGTCACTCTCGGTGCGGATACGCTCGACGGCCTGCTCGCGGATTCGGTCAGCGCGCGGCTCACCGTATCGAGCCTGCCGCCGCTGCCGTTCGCAACGGCACTCAAGGACCTGCTCAAGTATCCGTACGGGTGCATCGAGCAGACCACCAGCAAGGGCTTCGGTGCGCTGCTGCTCGACGAGAAGACTGCACAGAATCTGCATGTCGACGGTCTGCCGGCCGATCAGCGCAAGGCGCGCGTCGAGGCGTCGATCGGGCGCATCGCATCGATGCAGATTCCATCGGGCCACTTCTCGATGTGGGGTGGCGACAGCAGCGTCAGCGAGTTCATCACGCCGTACGTCGTCGAGTTCCTCGAGGACGCGCGCGACGAAGGCTTCACGGTGCCGGACGATCTGCTGCAGAAGTCGCTCAAGCGCCTCAACGACGATCTGCTCTCCGGCGGCCATCCGTTCTACGGCTACGAGCACAGCGATGCACTGCGCTTCGCCAACGAAGCCTATTCGGGTTACGTACTCGCACGCGTGAATCGCGCACCGCTCGGCACCTTGCGCGCGCTCTACGACAACGAACGCGCCAAGGCGATCACTGCGCTGCCGATGGTCCACCTCGGCATCGCATTGAAACTGATGGGCGACGCACCGCGTGCGGAAAAGGCGATCGCCGATGCATTCGCAATGAAAGTCACTCGCCCCTGGTATCTCGGCGACTATGGTTCGGACCTGCGTGATACCGCGCTGATGATCGCGCTCACGCATCAGTACGGCCTGGCCAAGCCCGAATACGACGGGCGCGTCTTCGATCTCGCGCGCTCGATCACTGGCAGCCAGCACCTCGCCGATGCACAGGAACGCAAGTACGCGTTTCACTGGACGTATTTCAGTACGCAGGAACAAATCGCGCTGGCTCGTCTCGGCAAGACGCTGATCAAGGACGGCGACAAGGTCGTGGCCGGTACGCTCGCTGTCGGCACGGCGTCGAGTCCGATCAGCCCGGACCGCCTGTGGAGTCGCGATTTCAGCGGTGCCGAGATAGCGGCCGGCGTGCACTTCACGCCACAAGGCGACCTTCCGCTCTATGTCAGTACCGATGTTGCCGGCGTGCCGAAGGCGGCCCCACCCGCCGATGATCATTACGTCGCGATCCAGCGCCAGTACTACGCGCTCGATGGCAAACCGTGGGAGCCCACCGCGCTCAAGGAAGGCGACAGTCTGATCGTGGGCTTGAAACTCGAGGCGCGCGAATCGATGGCGGATGCACTGCTCGTCGACCTGCTGCCGGGTGGCCTCGAGATCGAGAACTTCAATCTCACCGACGCCAAGCAATGGGCCGATGTCGTCGTCGACGGCATCACGATCACCGACCGCGCCCAGGCAGCCGACGTGCGTCATGAGGAATTTCGCGACGACCGCTACGTGGCGGCGCTGAAACTCGACAAGGGCCAGACCGCGCACGTGTTCTACATGGTGCGCGCGGTCTCGCCCGGTACGTATCAGATACCACCGCCGCTGGTCGAGGACATGTACATGCCGCAGGTACGCGGCGTCGGCAAGAGCGTGCCGTCGGCGGTGAAGGTGGTTGAGCCTTAGTTCCAAACGAACTCGAAACGATTCATGAGAGAACGGCCACCTGGATCGCACCATCCCCACCCAACCCTCCCCTTGAAGGCGAGGGCTAAAACGCAATTCCACTTCATGCGACTCAATGTCAGTTACTTCGCTCTGAAGCCCTCCCCTTCAAGGGGTGAAGAGGCGCGCTTGCGGACCGCTGGTCCGCGCGCCGATGAACGGCTGCACATGGATGTGCAGACCGGGCTTTCGGGCAGGATGCCCGAGGTTGGGTGGGGATGGTGGGCGCTTCCTGATGCACGCGTGCCAACATGAATCGCCGTTCGCATCGAATCCTCAAACGAAGCGCATGGGCAATTGTAGTGCTCGTCGCGACGTCGCTCATCCTCGACCGCCTGTTCCCGCTGCCTCTGCCCGACGCCGAAAGCGGCAGCACGGTCGTGCTCGCGCGTGACGGCACGCCGCTGCGCGCATTCCCCGACAGCGATGGCGTCTGGCGCTATCCGGTGAAGCTCGACGATGTTTCGCCGCTTTACGTGCAGGCATTGCTCACCTACGAGGACCGCTGGTTCTACCGCCATCCCGGTGTCAATCCGTTTGCGCTTGCGCGCGCATTCGCGCAATGGGTGGTGCATCGGCGTCTCCTTTCCGGCGGCTCGACGCTGACGATGCAGGTCGCGCGCATCCTCGATGGCACGCCGCACAGCGCCGCCGGCAAGCTGCGCCAGATATTTCGCGCGCTGCAGCTGGAAGCGCATCTGACCAAGCAGCAGATCCTGACCGTGTACCTCGATCGAGCGCCCTTCGGCGGCACGATCGAGGGCGTCGAAGCGGCGTCATGGGCATATCTGGGCAAGCCTGCGTCACGCCTGTCGCACGCCGAGGCTGCGTTGCTCGCGGTGTTGCCGCAAATGCCGAGCCGCCTTCGCCCGGACCGCAAGCCCGATGCGGCGCGCGCCGCACGCGACAAGGTGCTCGGGCGCATGGCGGACCTCGGCGTGTGGACCCGCGCCGAAGTCCACGACGCGCAGATCGAGTCGGTCTCCGCGCGCGCGCTGCAGCCGCCGCTCAGCGCCGCGTTGCTGGCCGAGCGCCTGCACGAAGAACAACCGCACACGCGCCGCATCGGCACGACGATCGATGCGGAACTGCAACGCGCACTCGAAGCGCGCGTCAGCGATTTCCTGACGCGCCTGCCCGATCGCACCTCCGCCGCCTTGCTCGTCGTCGACAACACCAACCTCGAAGCGCGCGCGTACGTCGGCTCGGGCGCATTTGGCGATGAGCAGCGGCTCGGTCATGTCGACATGGTGCGTGCATGGCGCTCGCCGGGCTCGACGTTGAAGCCGTTCCTGTACGGGCTCGCACTCGACGATGGCCTGATCGATTCCGAAAGCCTGCTCGTCGACGCGCCGCAATCGTTCGGCACGTATCGACCCGGCAACTTCGACATGGCCTACAACGGCCCGATCGGCGCTGCCGAAGCTCTGCGGCTTTCCTTGAACGTGCCGGCGGTCGATCTCATCGATCGCATCGGACCGGTGCGCTTTGCGGCGCGACTTGCGAACGCGGGACTCGATCTGCGTTTGCCACGCGGAGTCGAGCCGAACCTGTCCGTGATCCTCGGCGGCGCTGGTGTGCGCATGGAAGATCTCGTCGGCGCGTATACCGCCTTGAACCGCGGCGGCATCGCCGGCCGCGTGCGCTACACGCGCGACGATGCGCGCACGGATCGCCGCATCCTCTCCGACGGTGCCGCGTGGATCATCCGCGATGTTCTCGAAGCCAATCCACGCCCCGGATATGCGCCCGGCACGTTCGACCCTGGTGCGCGACCGCGCGTCGCATGGAAGACCGGTACCAGCTACGGATTTCGCGATGCCTGGGCGGTCGGCGCAACGCGTCAGTACACGGTTGCCGTGTGGATCGGGCGCCCTGACGGCACACCGTTGCCGGGCCAGTACGGTTCGGTGACCGCGCTGCCGCTCATGTTTCAGCTCGTCGACAGCCTGCCGCGCAATACAACCTCGAACGCGCCGCAACCGCCGCCGGCGAGCGTGACCCAGATCGACGTCTGCTGGCCGCTCGGCCTCGCTGCCGATCCGGCACACGCGGACCGATGTCACCAGAAACACAGCGCATGGATATTGAACGGCGTGATTCCGCCGACCTTGCCCGAACGCGACAGCACGCTCTGGAGTGCGGGCGTTATGCACGTGCGCGTCGACGCCGCTGGCGACCGTCTCAGCGCCGGTTGCAGCGGAAAGCCGGTCCGTGAAATCGACGTCGCGCGCTGGCCCGCCCTCGCCTATCCGTGGCTGTCGCGCGAACAACGTCATCGCGCGAGCTTGCCGCCGCTGGCGAATGGTTGCACCCCCGACGGACTCGATGCGAACCAGTCGATCCGCATCGAGGGCATTGCCGACCACGCCGCGATTGCGCGTGCACCGAACAGCGACAGGCCCGCAACGCTGCGTCTGCATGCATTGGGCGCAAGCGGCCAGGTGCTGTGGCTTGTCAACGGCAAACTCGAAGGCGAGACGCAGGGTGCCGCTGGTTTCGAGCACGCGTTCGCAGAAACGGGTGCGCAGGACATCACGGCTCTCTCCGCGAACGGCGCATATGCGCAGGTGCAGGTCCGCGTGTTGCGCTGATCGTTACCTTGCTGCGTTGATCTGTGGGAGCAGCTTCAGCCCCGATGCTTTGGCGTCGACTCATTTAACGCATCGCGGCTGAAGCCGCTCCCATCAGCCTCTCGCAGTCCGCGACTCAGGCGGCCACGCAAGCGTTGAATTCCCGCTGCGCGTCGGCGAATGGGCCGGCGATGATCGTCTGCAGCTCCGCCGGACGCAGGTGCTCGGCAACGACCGCGTTGAGTTGGCTGGCGCTCACGGAACCCACCTTGCCGGCGAATTCGCGGATGTAGTCCGGACCCCAACCGTTTTCCGTGCCGAACAGGATGGTTTCGCTGAGCCCGTGCAGGGTTGCCAAACCGATATGAAATGCGCCGATCGCTTCGAGTTGCTTCGCAGCAAGTTCCTGTGCGGTGACGCCGTGGTCGACAAAGCGGTCGATTTCCGCGCGCGTCGCCGCCAGTCCGGCGTTCAGTTTGTCCACGCTCAACGACAACGCGACCTGCCAATGGCCGTCGAAGTCGCGGTCGGGTCTGGCCAACTCGGAACGTATGGAATAGGTGAGTCCCTGCTCTTCTCGCACGGAGCTGACCAGACGCGAAGTGAATGTGGCACCGAGAATATGGTTGGCCATCCACAAGGCCATGTAATCCGGATGGTCGCAGCGGATGGTCAGCCTCTGCCCCAGCGCCACTTCGAAATTCTCGCGCCCTGCCGTCTGTACCCAGGCCACCTGCACCGTTTCATCCGACGAGCCGGTATCGTCGACCTGCCGCGCCGCTCGCGGTGACCACGAGGCCAGCCGTCGGTCGACTTCTGCGGCGACGGCGTGCGGATCAATGTCGCCGACGGCGACGACGCGGAGATCGTTTGCTCCGAAGTGCGCGTGATGGTATCGGCGTACATCGTCGACGGTCAGTCGCTCGACAACGGAAACGTCGTCGGCGAATTCGGCTCTATGGCGTGGATGTCGCGGAGAGTAGAGCATGCGCGACAACGCGTCGGATGCCTGCGCCGCGGGCTCTGCTCCGCGATATTGCAGCTCTGCGATCAGGCGCGACCGTTCGGTGGCGAAGTCCGTCGCATCGAATCTCGGCTCGCGCAGGCATTCCGACAGAAGATCCACGACCAGCGGCATGTCTTCGGAGCACGCGCGCGCTGAAAACGAGACCCGATGCAACTCGGATTCAACCGACAGCGATGCGCCGCGACTTTCCAGCAGGTCCGCCATCTCGAACTGATCGCGTCGGCGGCTTCCGCACGTCATCAGCATCGCAACCAGTTGCTGCAGCATCAGTTCGCCACGCTGGACAACAGGCGCGGTGCGGAACGAACCGGTCAATGCGAACAACGAAGGCGTCGCCGTATGCAGTCCGTGAAAGCGCCCGTGCTCCAGCGGCAGGTCGACGATGCATTCCTTCATCTTTCGGGATCCGGTGCCGGGCTTCATTGCACGCTCGCCGGATTGCTCGAGGCAGACGCTGCATGCTTCCCGTCAGGATCCACGAGATAGCCGACCGTCAGCGCATCGTCGATCAGATACTGTCGAGCGACTCGCTGCACATCGGTCACCGACACCGCGTCGAGCCGTTCGATCGCCATCGGATAGGCCATCCAGTCGCCGGCGGCAATGGCTTCGTTGAGTTGCATGGCGACGGCGACGGGACCGTCGCGCGAGGTCAACAAGTTGCCACGGGCGCGACCCTTGGCGCGATCAAGTTCGTCTTGCGACACGCCATGGATGCGAATCGTGTCGATGGCATCGCGGATCGTTCGCTCCACGCCTTGATGATCCTGGTCGGTGCCGAGCAGTGCCTGCACCTGGAACAATCCCGGCTTCGCCAGACGTGACATGCAGGGCCAAACGGCCGTCGCCAGCCCGCCGACGACAAGCTGGCGATACAGCCGCGACAATTTGCCACCGGCAAGGATGCAACCCAGAAGCTCCAATGCATCGGTATCCGGGCTGAGGCCGTTTGGCGCCTTGCAAGCGAGCATGACCCAGCCGGCTTGGCCTGGCTGCTCGACCACGATGCGACGTTCGCCGCGCTGCTCGGGTTCGAACTCATCGTCTGCGTTGGGCAAGGAGTCGAATCCAGACATTCGACCGAAGTGCCGGCCGACGATGTCCAGCGTCAGCTCGCGTCCCAGGTCGCCGATCACGGTAAGTGTGGCGTTGTTGGGCCAGTAATGGCGGTGGTAATGCTCGAACAGGCCATCGCGCGTAAACGCGCCGATGTCCTCGCGCGTACCTATCACCGGAGCTCCATACGGATGTTTCGCAAATGCGATGCGCCACACCGCTTGATTGAGTTTCTCCAGCGGATCGCCTGCGTACTGATCGTGTTCATTGAGAACGACGGTTCGCTCCGTCTCGAGGTCGACCGGGTCGATTCGGATATTGCGCATGCGGTCCGCCTCTATTTCGGCGGCAACATCGAGGTGGCTGACTGGAACGAGATTGAAATAGTTGGTGCGATCGAGCCACGTGGTGGCGTTGGTCTGCGCACCGACCGGATGCAGGAGGTTGAAGATCGACGTGCCTTGTTGCTTGTTGAAACGCGCGCTGCCCTTGAACATCAGGTGCTCGAGCATGTGGCTCGCCCCGTGAAATCCATGGCCTTCATGGCGACTGCCGACACCATAAGTCAGCATCAGCAACGCAACGGGCGCTGCACGTGCCTCCATGAACAGCACTCGCAACCCGTTGGCATCGAGGCGGTACTCCTCGATGCCCCCGCCGCTGCGCACATGCCGAAATGCCGGCGTCGCGTCAGCGCCACGGGTCTCGCTGTCCAGCGCGTGTGGCATGCCAGAGGCCCCGTTGACGATGTGCGCATTCATCGTCATGCAGCTTCCGGCTCTGCGACTGCAACAGGCTGCAGCCCGTCGACGCGCCTGCCGAATTCCCTGCGCAGGAAATACCAGGCGATCAGCGCCTGGGAGAAACCAGCGAGCAGCATCACCGTCCACAGCCAGCTTGGCCTGAACCCGGGAAGCTGCGACAAGGCACTGGCGGGCACCACCACCAGTGCCCCGTAGGCGATCTGCGTGAACAGACTCGCTTTGGTGTTGCCCATTCCGGAGAGCACCGCAAACACCGCGTACGCGCCGCTTGCGGGAATCAGGCTGAGCGCGCCGATGCGCAGGAAGACGGCGCCCGCTGAGATGACCGCCGGATCATCGGAAAATCGATTGCATATCCACGGAGCGAAGCTTTCTAAAAGCAGCAGCAGAACAGGAGCGACGATCAGGCCGAGCGTCAGGCTGGCGCGCAGTGTTTCGCGCACGCGACCGGCGAGTCCGGCACCGTAACTCTGGCCGACGATGACGCAGGTTGCGCTGCTGAGTGCGATCAGCGGCATCAGACCCGCCTGGAAGATGCGCTGGCCGATACCGAAGGCCGCCTGTTCGGCAGCTCCAAACGGGCGCAACAGCAAGGCGATCACCATCAGGTAAGCGGCGACGACGCCACTTTCCAGACCGGTCGGCAAGCCGATCTTCAGGGCTGCCCAGAGTTGTTGCGGCGGCGACAGCCAGATCGATGGACGCATGCCGAGATATGCATTCTTGCGCGCGAAGTAGACGAGCAGACCGACCATCGTGAGGCCGCATGCAATGAACGATGCGAGGCCGGTGCCTTCCACCCCCAATTGCGGCAGACCGAGCCAACCGAACATCAGAAGCGGCGCCAGGATCGCGTTAAGCACGACGGTACCGGACTGGGCAATCGTTCCTGCACGCACGTTGCCGGTGAACTCCAGTGCCGCAGCAAGGACGAACAACGGCACCTGCACGACCACCGACGGGATGAACCAGCGAAAATATGCCGCGATCAGCGCAGCCGTCGCCGCGTCGGGTGTCATCAGGAAACCGAACGCGTCGCGATTGCTCCAGGCAACGACACCGATCAACGCAGTGACGAGCAGGGAAATACCGAAGGCCTCGTTGAATATGCGGTTCGCGCGCGCTTGGTCCTGGGCACCGACAGCCTGCGCGATGAGTATTCCCGACCCTACGCTCACGATCGGCAGCAGGGTAAGCAACAACATGATCGGAATCGCTGCGAGCGTGACCGCAGCCTGCGCGGTTGCGCCGAGTCGCCCGAGCCAGAAGATGTTCACGAGGGAAAACAGGGTTCCGGTGAGCATGTTGAGCAACATCGCGCCCGACATCCTCAACAGATGCGTCTTGATCGGGCCTTGAGTCAGGTCCTTCATTCAATCGGTGTCCTTTCGTTTTCGAGGCGTCGGATCAGCGCAACACCACCGCGCCATTGAAATCCTTCGGACGCACCACCGATGCGACCGCCATCTTTGCCAACTCCGGGTCGGGTACATCCAGCCGATAGCGTGTGCACACGAGATGCGCGAGCACGACCAGCTGGGCCATGCCGAGGCTTGCGCCAATGCAGGATTTGGGCGCCCATCCGAACGGAACATAGCTTCCGTGCGGGCATTGTTCGCGTCGGCCATCGGCCAGCCAGCGGTCCGGATCGAACGTTTCCGGGTTCGGCCAGTCGGTTTCGTCGTGATGGATCAGGAAGGAACTGAGTACGTAGTGTTGCCCGGTCTTCAATGAAACCTGCCCGTGGTCGATATCGGTGCGCACCTTGCGCACCACGACCGGTGGCGAACTCCATATGCGCAGGATCTCCTTGATGAACCGGCCGGTTACCGGCGCAAGGCGCATAGGCGATTCGCACAGCTTCTCCAACGGCAGCGCGGACAATTCGGTCTCGAGGCGCGCGCGCCAATCGCCGCGTTTGCTCAATTCGTAGAACAGGCACGCGGCTGCAGCACCGGGTGAGCCCGTGATCGCGGTGAGCAGGGACGTCACGGTGTCGACGGCACGACCGATGCCCAGTTGCGGAATCATCTCCACCACGGGATCCGCAAGATCCTGCTGGCGCGGCCGTCGTCCGTCGGCACGTCCTTCCAGCTCGCGCCGCACCACGATCCCCGCGAAAACCTGGTACACGATCATCTTCAAGCGGTGCCAGCGTGACGCGCGGTGCGAATCGACATCCGACAGAACCCAGGCCACCTTGGCCAGGACTTCGCGGATCACGCGGCGATGCGCAGCAGGCGGGAGCCCAGCAACGATCGCGGGCACCAATGATTCGGTCGACACGCGCTCGGCCAGCCAGACCAGATCCTGCTGGTGCCCAGCCTCGGCGCCGAGCAGGCGATCCATGCGCTGCGCAAGCTGCATCAGACTGTCCGCGGCGGTGAGTGTGCGCATCTGCGCGGACCATGCCGAGCGCAACTGATTCCACGTCACCGGTTCACTGGCGCGACCACGCACCGTGTCGACAAACCCATCCAGCATCGTCAAGTCTGCGTAGTTCGCCGCTTCAAGTCGCTGCACGGCCTGCGCGTCGAACACTGCGAGGAAATTGTCCTGGGCCCAGAATATCGGTCCTTCCTCGCGCCGACGGCGCCGGAATGCCTGCACCGATTCCGCTTCTGTCACCGACGGGTCCTGCATCGATCGTGCTCCGGGTTTGTCGTGCAAAGTGGGAGGGCGATTCACATCGCCCTCCCGGCGTTGCGAATCAAATGTTGTGGTACAGCACCCAACGCCACATGCTGCAACCGCCGAAGCCGCGAACGCCGAGGGCGGCCTGCATCGCGCAAATTACCTTCTTCATATCAAGATCCTTTTTGATGTGTGGGTGTCGCTACGTTGACGCCAAGGCAGCAGGATGAGCGAGCCACCTGCATGCGATGGTTCCGATGGACGCTCAGATGTTGTGATACAGCACCCAGCGCCACGATCCGAGGTGGCAGCCGCCGAAGCCGCGAACGCCCAAGGCAGCCTGCATTGCGCAAATGACCTTCTTCATGTCGAGATCCTCTCGTTGATGTGTGGTTATTCACTGCGTTACGCCAACGCATCAGAACGAACTTTGTCCTGCCTGCGATTGGTGCTCGGTTTCAGCGGCTGCCGCGCAGCCGCCGGACAATCGGTGGTTCTCGGTTCTCAAATTCCTCGGACCCAGCGTCAGGCGAAACGCGGGCGGCGCCATCGCCGCCGCCACCGTCGGTCGCGCGTCACGCGTTTCGATCGACAGCGTGTGCGCGTGGGTGATGATCTCCAGCACTTCACTTATCAGGCGCGACGAAAGATCGGCCGCCACACAGCGGTGGGGTCCATATCCGAACGGGATGAATGCCGGATTGCGCCAGGATTCCGGATCCGACCACCGATCCGGCTGAAAGTCGGCCGGCTCGGACCAATACCGCGGATTGCGCTGCACCAGATACGGGCATACGACGACTTCATCCGTGGTACCCACATCCACCCCGGACACCTGGTGATCCCTGGCCGGATGCCGGCCCAGCTGCCACGCGACGGGCCACAGGCGCAATGCCTCCTGCACGACCCACTCCGGCGGCGCTACGCGCTCCTGATGCGTGCCTGAAAGATAGATCGACCACGCCAGCACGAAGCCGACCGACCCTGCGATGGCGAACACGAAGGAGAGGAACACTTCCGCCAATTCATCGACACCCTGCCCGTGCTCGGCCGAGCACGCCACCACGTCGAGCAAATCGATCGGATGCGCGCGCGCAAGATGCTGGCGCGCCTCGATCTCCTTCGACAGGCGCAACGTCGTGCGGAACTGCAGGATCATCCGCCGCAAGCGCGACTGGCGCGATTTGGCTTTCGCAAGGACCGCACGCTCGACAATCTCGTCGAGCAGCAAGCGCAGCTTCGGCGAACTGTCCGGTGCCAGAAGAACGGGCAACAAATACCGATAGACCAATCGATTGCCGGCGTCCGGCCACTCGCTCACCAGCGGCAGATTTGCCTCGACGAAAGCGGACAGGGCACCGGACTTCCGCGTCGCCAGGAACTCGCGCAGCAAGGCGCGCGACTCGCGCCGCATTTTCAGCTGCGCCGAACGCGGGCCGAAGAGACCATGTCGCGTATGGAAGAAATCCGAGTGTTCGAGATAACGCCCGTCGTCGTTGCGCAGTACGGCTCGGGCATCGAGCGGATCGGCCAGGCAGTACTCGTTCTGCCCGGTTCGAACGACATTGCCGGCTGCAGGAAACTGCTGGTCAAGGAACGACAAGGGATCCTGCGAAAAGCGAACGGCGGCATCGTCTTTCAGCATTCCTTGCCCTCTCCGATTCACGCATGCAGCCGGCGAACGGCTCGCGATTTCACTTTCCTGACCGGAGGCTAGAGAGCCACTTTGCTTATTGCAAGTTTGAAAATATATAGTGGCGCTGTAGGGTGGATCGTCGCTTGCGTGCAGGAATTTCTGCGTGACGAAGCGCGGGATTCGGGTGCATCACGCGCGAGTTCAGCGCAGTTCGAGTGGCGTACGTGCGGCCATTCGGGTGACGTGAAGGTCGCTCATGACCGTAGGCGCGGTCGCCGGGTGTTGCACCGCAAAATACGGATGACTCGCTGTCCGCCAAGAAAGCGTAAGTCGCCGCAAAAAACAGATTCTTCGCCGAACAGGCAACCTTGAAGGTATAGCGCTGCTGCGAAGTTCGGATTAGCGATCCTGCATACTAAGCATCGCTAATCACGTCCGCGACTCGCGTCAGATCCGTGCAATCGAAATGTCGTGTGCCAGCTCGAGTCTCGTTTGCGGCCTAAATCGTGCACTGCTGATCGCGGTCCGAACGCGCAGATCCTCGACTGAAGGGGTCGCGGCCTCCGCAACGCTAGACTGCTGCCTCAGGCGCCGGGGCCGACCGCTTCATCCGCTGCTGCAACCGCTCGAAGTACAGATAGATCACCGGAGTGATGTAGAGCGTCAGCAGCTGTGAGGTAATGAGGCCGCC
>JBDSBK010000022.1:0-6304 GCA_039921645.1 Dokdonella sp. | reverse complement strand
TCCGGCGGCATCTTCATGGTCTACAGCACGCTATCGGACAATTTCGCGTCCAGCGTCGCGGCAGCACGCAGCGTTGGCGGGGGCGCTTTCATTCGCGGTGGCGCGGTGATTTTCAGTTCGACGATTTCCACGAACGCGGCGGATCGAAGTGGCGGATTGGCGCTCGACGACGACGCCGGAAATCCCGCCAGCCTCATCAGCAGCACGGTGTCCGGCAACTCGGCGCGTCTCGTCGGCGGCATATCCGCTCGGTCCCAGCTTCAGCTCTACAACTCGACCATCGCATTCAACAGGTCCAGCGTCTGGACCGACAGCGCGGGCAATCATGTGGCAGCGGGCGTGCATGTCGTCGACGCGATCAGGATGAACAGCACGATAGTCTCGAACAACGTGAACGCGGGAGCACCGTCGCCCACTGCGGATCTCACAGGCGCAGACGGTGCGCGGTTTTTCGGACACCACAACAATGTGATGGCTTGCGTCATGACCTGTGCCGCCGACACGTCGAGTGGAGATCCGGGCCTCCATCCACTGCAAGACAACGGGGGCGTCACACAAACGCACCTGCCTGCCGGTGGGCCATGGAATGCGCTCGGCGGCAACAATGTGGACGGCGTGATTTGGGACCAGCGCGGCGCCGGATTTCGGCGCGCATCCGCTGCGGGCTGGATCGATATCGGCGCTCTCCAGGTCGACGCCGACGGCATCTTCAGCGACGACTTCGAGCAAAGTCAGGCAGTCCAGGAGTCGGATCTGCGCGCGGCGGCGAGCAGTGTCGCGGTGTCGACCACGGCTGCAAACTCGCCGTGAAGGTCGGCGAGCGCGATGGCTTGGACCAGTTCCGCCGGGTATTCCACGCCATCCGGTCCGATGCGATCGAAGGCGGCTGTTGCATCCGAGACAACCCACGCAGAAAACCCCAGGTTGCCGGCCATCCGTGCGGTCGTCGAAATACAGTGATTGGCCGTCAATCCAACGATCACCAATGTTTCATGGCCGCGCCCTCGCAACAGCGCCTCAAGTGAGGTCCCGATGAAACCGCTGTTGACGTCTTTGTGGACGATGAGTTCGCCTGACTTCGGCGTTACGCGATCCTTGAAATCGTTGCCCGGTTGTCCAGGTCGCAGGGGTGAGGTAGGGTCGGTCGACATATGCTTGACGTGAATCACGGTGCGGTTGCTTGCGCGCCACGCATCGAGCAACTCGACAATCCGATCCTCCATCTGCGGGTTGTTGCGTCGCCCCCAGCTGGGCTCGTCAAAACCCTTTTGGACGTCAATGATCAGCAATGCAGCGTTCTCCGAGACCATCTGCATCTTTTTCTCTCGTCGTCGTTCCGGGGGCAACGGGTGCCCCACGCATGCAGACTGCGCGTACGCCTGCGATACTCCAAAACGGCGATCCGGCGCATCGCCAAAGTCGATGGGAACAGGTGCGAATGAAGACAGAGCTTGAACTGCGACATCTTCGCGTCTTCGTGGCCGTGGCCGAATTGGGCGCGTACACGCGCGCGGCTCGGTCGCTGGGCCTCTCGCAGTCGACGGTTTCCGAGACGCTGGGTGCGCTTGAGCGCACTCTCGGCACGGCGGTCTTCCGCAAGGTGGCCAAGGGTTCGCTGTTGACGCCGGCGGGAGAAGCCTTGCTGCCGTATGCAAGGCGAATGCTCGCCTTGACCAGCGAACTCGTCGCGGAGCTTGCCAGCGTGAATACGCATGTCAGCGCCACGCTCGTCGTCACGGCCGTGGAATCGCTCAGCACGTATGTGCTTCCATTGCGGTTGGCAAGCTTGCGCAAACATTGGCCCGGTGCGCGCATGGAGCTGGTCGCGGGCACGTGCAACGAGATTCGTGAAAGTGTCGCGGCAGGGAAGAGCGATCTCGGTCTGGTTCTCGAAGCCGAAAGCGGAATCGAAGACGATTCGATTCTGGCAAAAACGCGTCTGGTGATCGTCGGATCTCCCACGCATCCGTTCGCCAATCGCAACGCATCGACGGATCAGCTTCGCCGCTGCGACTTCTACATGAGCGATGCGGCGGGCGACTATCACCAGGTTCTCAGGCAGCACTTCGAAAACGCGCAGACTCCGCTGCCGAGGACGCAGGCACTCGGCACCATCGAAGGGGTGAAGCGGGGAATTCTCGCCGGGGGCTCGGCACTCGGGCTCCTGCCGGCTCACGCCGTCGAGCAGGAGCTGCGCGACGGCATTCTCTGTGAAGTGAACGTCAATCCACCCATGCGAGGACTTGTGATGCGGGCGGTAATCCCGTCAGGCATTCCCCTTCCGCCGATGGTGGGTGATCTGCTCGAGAGCCTGCGGGTTTTGCCAATCCGCAGCTGACACTCGCCACGGAAATGCGGAATGGATGCGACTGCAACTGATCGCGAGTGCGTGTCCACCGCGTGAATGAATGAAGCGATTGGCGTCTGCATGCGCGCGTTAGCCGTGCATGCGTCGAGACGAATCGTTCGCGCCGAGATCGTGCAGAGCCTGTGTCCGCCAAGCAACTATGCGGGATGGATCAGTTGCGCCATTCGTCATGGCGAGGGGCCGTGTTGAGCGCGCTCGCGGTGTACCACGTCATTGAAGGGTGCTGTCCGTCATTGGCGACCAGCGCTTCCGGGTTGACGCTGGCTCTTGCACAACGGCGATGAGGTCGGCTTGTCGTCGAAAGACATGTCGCAATCCATATCAATACTGCGATCTACGACCTGCAGCGGGCACACGCCATCGCGACGAGGAACGGGATGGGACGCCGATTCGGATAGTTGAATGCCACGCGCGAGGCGGCGGCAATACGCGTGTCGGCACCGGACTTGTCAGCGTCACACCATGCGTCAATCGCCGCCGCGCACGCGTTCGCACGTCGCACGTTTCGACGCGCCCTGCGAGCCGTCGTGGACGTGCGACGTGCGGCACTGAAATCAAGTTGAGTGGCGGTTTGATCGGTGATCGGATTCATTTTGGCGATGAAATCTTCATCAAGTGAAAATATTTTTTCGTGCGCGCGATGCTGCCATCGGTTGCAGCATCGGCAACTCGAGACCCAACCAGAAGGATCGATCCATGTTGAGTGCTGTCCTCTCGCTTGCGGCATCGTTGAATGCCGCGACCAGCGTCGCGGCCGATACTGCGAAGCCGGCGCCTGCTCCCGCAACGGCGCCTCGGTCCCCGGGCTGCGCCGAGCCGGAGCGCCACCAGCTCGACTTCTGGCTTGGAGACTGGGATACGTTCGAGCCCGAAGGAGCACCGGGCGCATCGCAGGCGCGCGCCCATGTCGATCCCATACTTGCCGGCTGCGCCGTGCACGAACTCTACGAGCAGAATGACGGACTCATCGGCGACAGCTTTCTCAGCTACGACTCGATAACCAGGAAGTGGCAGCAGACCTGGCTGACCAATTTCGGTGCCTACATGCTTCTTACCGGTACCTTCAAGGACGGCACGCTGACGCTCGAAGGAACCTCGCACACCAAGACCAGGGACGTGCCTTCGAGGATCACCTGGAAGGCCGAAAAGGGCGGTGTCCGCGAGACGGGCGTGATGTCGACGGACGGCGGGAAAACCTGGGTGCCCGCGTTCGATGTGCTTTTCCTGAGGCACAAGAATTGATTGCCGTACTGCGGTACCGGCATGGAGCGTTTGAACGATCTCACTTCGGGAATGCTCGCGCAGTGATCGATTGCGCGAACGCATCGTCGCGTTGAACGCCGTGGTGACCGACGTCGACGGCTTTTCTGCCGATCGACTGGCATAGAGATCATGCGCGTTCGCTTCTGCGGCCACCGATCCAGCCGGCGCGCCATGCGCTGAAGCCGCGATCCTCCGCGAGATCCGGCGCTCGCTGCTGTTTTTTCCCTACCCATTGCATTGGCATGGCGTCGCCCCGCCATCGCGATGCGCACAACTCATTTCCACGGAGCCTTCATGAACCCCGGACACTATCTACTTTCCCTGGCGCTTGGATCGATCGCATCTTCGGCTCTCGCCGAACAAGCCGTCGACGATTCCCGAACGCTTGACGTCGTGATCGTGACCGGTACGCGCGCGAGCGATCGCACCGAGGCCGTATCGACATCGCCCATCGACATCATCACGCCGGATATGCTGGAGGCGACGGGGACTGACGAGCTCGCCACGGCACTTTCGCGCGCGTTGCCTTCGTTGAACTTCCCGCGACCTGCCGTTTCGGACGGGACGGATGCGGTGCGTCCCGCACAATTGCGCGGCCTCGCGCCGGACCAGGTGCTGGTACTCGTCAACGGCAAGCGGCGCCACACGACCGCATTGATCAACCTCAACGATACGCAGGGCAGGGGCTCTTCGCCGGTCGATCTCAATGCGATTCCGATTGCCTCGATCAACCGCGTCGAAGTCCTGCGCGATGGCGCGTCCGCACAGTACGGCTCGGATGCGATCGCTGGCGTCATCAATATCGTGCTGAAGGGTGGCGAGTCGGGCGGTGGGCTGTCTGCGCGCGCAGGGCAATACAGTGCAGGCGATGGCGCGCAGTACCAGGTGTCCGGCGATGCAGACGTGCCACTTGGCGAGAATGGATTCATTCATCTCGCTGCACAGGATGGCCACGGCGATCAGAGCGATCGTGCGCGACCGTTCACGGGAAATCCGACCGGAACCACGCCCCCGTTGGGCAAAGTCGTGCAGCGCTACGGCGACCCCGACGTGGACGACGCCGGCATCTCGTACAACATGGAGTACCGCCCGTCAGGCGCCGATGTCACGCTGTATTCGTTCGGCTCGATCGGCAATCGCGATGTGCTCTCGAACGGATTCTTCCGGCCCGCCGGCGATCCACGCAACATTCCGCAGATCTATCCGGATGGCTTCTTGCCGAACATCCACAACGTCGCCAAGGATCGCGCGACGGTACTCGGTGCACGCACGGATCTGGACGGCTGGAAGATCGATCTCAGCTACGACTACGGATACAACAATTTGAGTTTCGACGTTGAAAACAGCCTGAATCGCAGCCTTGGACCGACGTCGCAAACACGATTCCACGCGGGTGCATTGGAAGTCACACAGAACGTGCTGAACTTCGACGTCAGCAAGCCGTTCGACACGACATGGCTGGCATCGCCGCTCACCCTCGCGTTCGGCACCGAATGGCGTGACGACAAGTTCAATCAGAGTCCGGGCGAACTCAACTCCTATGTGGATGGCGATGGGCCTTCCGTCAACACGCTTCCGGGCGCCCAGGTATTTCCGGGGTTCCGACCGGAAGATGCCGGTCATCATCATCGCGACAGCGCGTCGGTTTATGTCGACGTGGAAGCGAACATCACCGAGAAGTTGTCAGGCGACGTCGCGGCACGCCATGAGAACTACAGCGATTTCGGCTCGACCACGTCGGGCAAGTTGTCGATGCGCTACGCCTTCAACGATGCGGTCGCGTTGCGCGGCAGCGTTTCCACGGGCTTTCGTGCGCCGTCGCTGCAGCAACAGTTCTTCCAGTCGACGGCTACCAATTTCATCGGCGGCATTCCTTTCGACGTGCGCACGTTCGCGGTCGACAACCCCACCGCAATCGCGCTTGGTGCGGAGCCGCTGAAAGCCGAGAAGTCCACGAACTTCGGACTGGGCATCGTCCTCCAACCGACGGATGCGCTGCACCTGACCATCGACGCATACCGTATCGATATCGACGATCGGATCATCCTGTCCGAAAACCTGATCGGCGATGCCGTGACCGCATTTCTCCAGGGCCGCGGAATCTTCGGCGTGACCGGTGGCCGCTATTTCACCAATGCGGTCGACACGAAAACAACCGGCATCGATTTCGTCGGCACGCAACGCTGGAAATTCGACAGCGGCGCGTTCCATCTGACGTTCGGCTACAACTACAACAAAACCGATATTCGTGCGATTGCGCCCAACCCGTCGGAGCTCACGGCCGGCAATCTCAACTTGCAGCGCATTGGCCGCGTCGAGCAAGGGCGCATCACGGTGGGCGCGCCGCGCGACAAGGTCATTCTCGGCGGCGTCTGGACGTCCGGCAACTGGAGCGTCTCCAACAACGTCACGCGCTACGGTCGTTTCAGCGTTCTCAACGCGGATCCGCCGCTGGATCAGACCTTCGGCTCGAAATGGATACTCGATGTGTCCGCCACGTACCGGCTCGACCGCTGGGCTTTCACCGTTGGCGGCGACAACGTGTTCAATGCGTATCCGGACGAGTTCATCTTCGCCAATTCCAACAGTGGACAGCTGCCGTATCCGCGCAATTCGCCATTCGGTTTCAACGGCAGCTTCGTGTACGGCAAGATCGACTATCGGTGGTAGCAG
>JBDSBK010000021.1:0-4091 GCA_039921645.1 Dokdonella sp. | reverse complement strand
GCGAGTTTCCTCGATGAGCCGGCGATCGAAGCAACGGGCGTCAAGCCGCTGGAAGCGACCTTCGCGCGCATCGACGCGCTGAAAAACAGCAAGGATGTCGCAATCCTGATGGGCCAATTCGGGCGCTCGTTGTCGCAGCCGGGGACGTTCGGTCCGGCACCGACGCTGCCTTTCAACGTCATCGTGCACCAGGACAACAGGGATGCGACCCGGTACATCGCCGACCTTCAGCAGAGCGGGCTCGGCCTGCCCGATCGCGATTACTACCTCAAGGACGACGACGCCAAGCTCAAGGGCATCCGCACGCAGTATCAGGTCTTCCTCGAGAAGCTTCTCGGCATGAGCGGGGACAAGCAGGCCGCGAAGACGGCGAAGGACATCCTCTCGCTTGAAACCGCGCTGGCCAGGGTGCAATGGACCAAGGTGGAGACGCGCGATCCGATCAAGGGCTACAACAAGACCGAGATCAGCAAGCTTGCGGCGGTGGCGCCCGGCTTCGACTGGGATGCCTACCTCGACGCCGCAGGTATCAAGGGCAAGGTCGACGTGGTCAATATCGGCCAGCCGAGCTACCTGAAGGCATTCGCGAAACTCGTGGCGGGCACGCCGCTGTCGACTTGGAAAGCGTATTTCCGCTGGAAGGCCTTGCGCGATGCCGCGCCGAACCTGTCCAGGGATTACGTCGATACCAGCTTTGCGTTCTATGGCACCGCCTTGCGCGGCATCCCCGAAAACCAGCCGCGCTGGAAGCGTGGTATCGGCGTCGTCGAGAAGGCGATGGGCGATGCGCTCGGCAAGTTGTACGTCGCGAAACACTTCCCCACAGCGAGCAAGCAGCGCGCCGATGAACTGGTGAAGAATTTCCTCGCTGCCTACAAGCAGGGTATCGAGAACCTCGACTGGATGAGCAACGACACCAAGCGCGAAGCGCAGGCGAAACTCGCGAAGTTCATGCCGAAGATCGGTTACCCGGATGTATGGCGCGACTATTCGTCGCTGGAGATCGCCAAGGGCGATCTTGTCGGCGACGTGACGCGCGCCAATGCGTTCGAGTACCAGCGCAACCTCAACAAGCTCGGCAAGCCGGTCGACCGCAGCGAGTGGGGCATGACGCCGCAGACGATCAACGCCTACTACAACCCCGAGTTGAACGAGATCGTTTTTCCGGCGGCGATCCTGCAGCCGCCATTCTTCAATCCCGATGCGGACGACGCGGTCAATTACGGTGCAATCGGCATGGTGATCGGCCACGAAATCAGCCACGGCTTCGACGACCAGGGTGCGCAGTACGACGGCGACGGCAATCTGCGCGACTGGTGGACGAAGGAAGACCACGAGAAATTCGCGGCCAAGACCAAGGAGCTCGTCGAGGAATACAACGGCTTTGAACCGGTGCCGGGCTATCACTTGAACGGTGAGCTGACGCTGGGCGAGAACATTGCCGACAACTCCGGCATGGCGGTCGCCTACAAGGCGTATCAGATCGCGCTCGGCGGCAAGCCCGCACCGGCCATCGACGGCTTCAGCGGCGACCAGCGGTTCTACATTGGGTTCGCGCAGGCATGGCGCACCAAATTGCGCGAAAACTATGCGGTCGAGCTGATCAAGTCCGACCCGCACTCGATCCCGGTCGACCGCGTGCTCGGTACCATGGTCAATCAACCGGGGTTCTACGGCGCCTTCGAGGTGAAGCCCGGCGACAAGATGTATGTCGCGCCGGAGCATCGCGTCAGCATCTGGTAACTCCTTCTCGGCGGGCGCACATCGCAAGGATGCGCGCCTGCTGTCGAACACCTGGCCTAGATGCGGTAGGCCACGCTTTTCATGATGCGACTCGCCGCGCGCATCAGCACGGGAAGCGGCGGCGGCAGCGCTTGGGCTCCGGCGGCCATTGCCTGATCCGCATGACGCGCTTCGTCATCCTTCATGCGGCGCACGATCGCGCGGCTGCGCTCATCGCCCGTCGGCAGCGTATGCAGGTGTTCGCCCAGATGGGCTTCGACCTGCCGCTCCGTCTCGACGACGAAACCGAGGCTGAGCCGATCACCGATCAGGCCCGCGCCGACGCCGATTGCATACGCGCCGGCATACCAGAGTGGATTGAGCAGGCTCGGTCGACTGCCGAGTTCGTCGAGACGTTCTCCGCACCAGGCCAGGTGATCCGTTTCTTCGGCAGCGGCGTCGAGCATCTGCTCGCGCATGGCGTCGCTGCGCGCAACGGCCGCCTGACCGAAATACAGCGCCTGCGCGCACACCTCGCCGACGTGATTGACGCGCATCAGGCCGGCCGCATGCTTGCGCGCGGTTTCATCGAGGTCGGCTTCGGGTGTGTTGCCGGCCGGAGAGGCCTGGGAGGCGATCGGCGCCGCGACGAAAACCGTTTCGAGTGCGCGCTCGAACTCGACAAGGGCGCGATCCAGCAGGGAAAGAGGTCGTGTGCTCATGACGCCGGATTTTCCAGTTGTTGCGCGAGCAATGCCAGCGGGTGCAGGACGCGCATGGACGTCGCTCGTTCGCGCAGGCCGTTGCCGAGATGGATGCGGCAGCCGATGTTCGTGGTCAGCAGCACATCCGGGGTCACCGCCTGGGCTTGGTCGAGCTTTTCGTTCCGCAGGCGATCAGCGAAACCCGGTTGCTCGAGAAAATAGCTGCCAGCGGCGCCGCAGCAGCGCGGTTGTTCCGGCAACAACAGCAGGCTCAGTTGGGGAATTCGTGCGAGCAGGGCGCAGATCGTCGCGATCTCGCCCACGACATTCACTTGGGTGCATGGCAAGTGCAAGGCAGCGCGCAGCGCCAGCGGTTTGAAGCGCAATGCGGGCATTCCGGGATCGGCGGCAAGGAAAGCGTGGATATCCGCGACACGCAACGCCGTGCCGCTGCCGACCTGATCGTGCAGGTCGCCGAAGCAGCCACTTGCGCTGACCAGCACGATGTCTGCGCCGGTCGCAAGCAAGGCTTCACGTGTCGAATTCGCCTCGATGGCGGCTTGCGCACTTTCGCCGACGTGTCGCGACAGCGCGCCACAACATTGAACGGATGGGGTGTCGACGACTTCGTAACCCAGTGCTTCAAGCAGGCAACGCGCTGCGACATGCGTGTCCGCGTCGTACGCGCGCGCGACGCAGCCGCGAAACAGGACGACGCGCCCACGAATCGACGTTGGCGGCTTCGCCGGCGGCAACCGGATGGCAAGTGGCAAATCCGGCTGCGTTTCGAAGATTCGTCGCCACAGCGAGCCCTGCCGCAGGAGGCGCGCCAATGGCGGTAGCCAGCGGCCTGTGCGCAAGGCCGCGCCCAGGCGCGCGAAGACGGTCAGCCGGCGCGGGTCACGCAGCCAGCGTGGAAGTCGGGATGGCTGCCGCTCGATAAGCGCTGAGCGGGTGCGCACGAGAATCTCGTCGTAGTTCACTTGCGACGGGCAAACCTTCTGACAGGACAGGCAACCCAGGCAATGATCGAGGTGCGCGAGCGCGCTGGACGATGGGTCGAGTGCCCCGGTGGCGAGCGCCCGCGCCAGCGCAATCCGCCCGCGCGGAGACTCGGCCTCGGTGTTTTCGAGGCGGTAGGTCGGACAGTGCGGAAGGCACAGGCCGCACATCACGCACTGGTCGGTCAGGGCCAGCAGCGGGGTATCGACGAGGGGCAAACCAGGGAGAGGAACGGCCATGAAATTCATGCTACCATTTGCGGTTCCACTGGTCGGCGGCCCGCTGTTGCCAGTTGCGGGGACTTCCGCTATCCTCCCGCGCCCTCATTTACGACGAGCCCGCTTTCCGGGCCGAGCCAGAGTCTTTCGGACATGAATACGATCAGTGCCAAAACCGAAAGCGTCAAACGCGATTGGTATGTAGTTGATGCCACCGACAAGACGCTCGGCCGCCTGTGTACAGAGCTCGCGCATCGCCTGCGCGGCAAGCACAAGCCCGTCTACACGCCGCACGTCGACACCGGCGACTATCTCGTCGTGATCAACGCCGAGAAGATCGCGGTCACCGGCAAGAAGCTGGACGACAAGAATTACCATCGCTTCACCGGCCATATCGGCAACCTCAAGACCACCTCGCTCAAGGACATGCTGGCCAAGCATCCGG
>JBDSBK010000020.1:0-10792 GCA_039921645.1 Dokdonella sp. | reverse complement strand
GGCCAGGCCCAGTTGAACCTCCAGCGCATCTACGTGAAGGACGTGTCCTTCGAGGCGCCGGGCGCGCCGCAGATGTTCCAGCAGCAGGGGCAGCCGAACGTGGAGCTCAACCTGAGCCAGCGCGTGGCCCAGCTCGGCACCGACACCTTCGAGGTCGTGCTCAGCGTCACCGCAACCTGCAAAGTCGAAGACAAGACCGCCTACCTCGCCGAAGTCCAGCAGGCCGGCATCTTCGGTCTCACCGGCTTCGAACCGCAGGCGCGCGACGCGGTACTGGCGACGTATTGCCCGAATGTGCTGTTCCCGTACGTGCGCCAGATCATTTCGGACCTGGTCCAGAATGGCGGCTTCCCGCCGTTCTTCCTGCAGCCGATCAATTTCGATCAGCTGTACGCTGAGCAGATGCGGCGTCGCGGAGAAGCGCCGGCCGACAGCGCAACCTCCGCGTTGCAGTGATCTGACGTCGGCTTACGCTCGACGATGAACAGCCCACGACCGGTCGCGGTACTCGGCGCCGGCTCGTGGGGTACGGCGCTTGCCGTGCAGCTCGCGCGCAATGGCGTACCGACCACGCTGTGGGGCCGTACGCCGCAGGCCGTGGTCGACATGGCCACGGCGCGACGCAATACGCGCTACCTGCCCGATCTCGAATTCCCACCGTCCTTGCAGCTGTCGGCGATGATCGAACCGACGGTTCGCGACGCCGGCACGATATTGATCGCAGTACCGAGCCATGCGTTCGGCGAACTGCTCGATGCGATGGCCGCGTGGGTCGCGCCCGGCGTCGGCATCGCCTGGGCCACCAAGGGATTCGATCCGGCGTCAGGACGTTTCCTGCACGAACTCGTCGCGCAGTCCCTGCCCGGCCACGCCGGCGCGGTTGTGACTGGTCCATCGTTCGCACGTGAAGTCGCCATGGGCCTGCCCACGGCACTGACGGTGCATTCGGCCAACGCGGAGTTCGCGCTCGCTGTCGCGCAGCAACTGCATTCGCCACGATTCCGCGCCTACACCGGCAGCGATGTGCTCGGTGCCGAACTCGGTGGCGCCATGAAAAACGTGCTGGCTGTCGCGACCGGTGTCGCCGATGGCATGCAATGCGGGCTCAATGCGCGTGCAGGACTGATCACGCGCGGGCTCGCCGAAATGCTGCGCCTGGGTGCTGCGCTCGGCACGCGTGCGGAAACGCTGATGGGTCTCGCCGGGCTCGGCGATCTCGTGCTGACCTGTACCGGCGATCTCTCGCGCAATCGTCGCCTCGGCCTGGCACTCGGCCAGGGCGTCGGACTGCAGCAGGCGATTGCCGAGATCGGCCAGGTCGTCGAAAGCGTGCAGACGGTCGACACGGTGATGAAACTCGCGAACGAACATGGCGTCGAGCTGCCGATCACCGCGCTCGTGCAGCGCGTGCTGCACGAAGAACTGACGCCCGCCGAAGGCATGCGCGCGTTGATTTCGCGCGAGCAGAAGGCCGAATATCCCGGCATCGCCTGACGATCTGCCTGCATTGCCTGGTGGCATGTGGGAGCGGCTTCAGCCGCGATGCGTCGGCCTTCGGTTTCGGGCAATCCTGAGGGTGCACGGCTCAGGAGCAGTCGCGCATCGCGGCTGAAGCCGCTCCCACAAAAAAATTCCCGCAGCTGAGGACGTCCTACGCGGCGCCGTCCACCGCGCCGTCGAAGCCCATCTGTCGCCAGGCTTCGTAGACGACGATCGCAACCGCATTCGAAAGATTCAGGCTTCGATTGTCGGGACGCATCGGCAAGCGCAGACGATGCGATGGATCGATGCCATCGAGCACGTCCTGCGGCAGACCGCGCGTCTCCGGCCCGAACACCAGTGCATCGCCGTCGGCGTAGGCCATCGAGTCGTAGCGTACGCTGGCGCGCGTCGACACGGCGAGCAGACGGCGCGGTTGCACGGCGGCTACGAAGTCCGCCAGATCGTCGTGCACCGAGATGCTCGCGAATTCGTGATAGTCCAGACCGGCACGACGCAGCTTTGCGTCATCGAGTTCGAAACCCAGCGGCCGCACCAGATGCAAGGCAGCGCCGCTGTTCGCGCACAGGCGAATCACATTGCCGGTATTCGGCGGAATCTCGGGTTGGAAAAGGACGACATGCAGCACGCACGCATTATCGGGGCATCACGCGCGCGCGCAAGGTCGGCGTCACTTCGGAGCGCTCGGCATCGATGCGCGGCAATCCAGGTGCCGCAGCGTCGACGGCGACGACGCGAACCGCTTGCGCCGGGGACAGCGTCGATGCCAGCGCCGGCGTACGCGTGCTCACGTATACGGTCGGCATCAGCGTGACCGACAAGGCCTCGCCGTCGGCGATGTGCGCGGCGCCGAGCGCATCCGGATTGCCCGCATTCGCAACGATGCTGAGCATCGGCAGCAGGGTCGCCTGCAGCGGTGCGCGTGCATCGACCGACATCGACGCGACATCCTGGGCAGCCGCGGCATGCGGCACGTGAATCGCGGTGGCGCCGAAGCCGACGATCGCCGTGGCGAGTGCGGCGCGGATGAAAACGGTATTCATGTTCATGCTGTTCTCCTGCTGATTGCTTCTGCAATTCGGGGCTTGCAGACTTCGTAGAGCAAGCGTTGTGCCAGTCCCGAAGCGTGGTGTGTTCACGCGTTGTTGGATGCGCGAAAGCGCTCAAGAGTTGCTAGCCCGGAAGTCATGCAGCGTTCGCGCAGAATGGCTTCGCAGCGCGGTGCGCGCGTTCGCAGCCGATCAGCAAGCAAAAAATCTTCGCGCGATAGACGAAGCGTTCAGCGCGGTATCGCACCCGGCGATACAGCGTCCGCGGACAGCGATCGGACATGCCGACGGACGATCGCTGCACTCGCGAACGCTGGTGCAAGACGGCTACCAGGCGATCGGTTTGCCGCTGTGCGCGAAGAAGGCGCCCGTGTCGGAAAACTGCAATCCATCGATGACGCGCAGCATTGCCTTGATCGATTCCGCTGGCGTCAATGTCGCGCCGACGCCGCCCATGTCGGTCTGCACCCAGCCCGGACTCAGCGCAATGACGACAATGCCGCGATCGGCGAGCGCGATCGAAAGCAGCTTGCTCGCCATGTTCAACGCGGCTTTGCTGATCGAATAACTCGGGCTGTACAGCGAATCGGCGCCCGCGATCGACGCGAGTCCGCTCGACAGGTTGATCACTTTCGCGTTGTCCGCGAGTCGTGGTGCGAGCGCCTGGGTCAACAGCAGCGGGCCTTGTGCGTTCGATGCAAAGCTCTCATGCAGGGATTTCGCCTCGATCGATCCGAAGCGCTCGCCCGATACCAGCATGCCGGCATTGTTGACGAGCAGGCCGATGCGCAGATCCAGCGCCTCGATCTCGCGCACGAGTTCGGCCATCGAGCGCGCGTCGGGCAACGCGAGCGGCAACACGGTCAGGTGTCCGGGATGCACGCCGGCCAGCCGCGTCAGCTCGATCGCACGGCCCGGCTGTCGACAGGTCGCGACAACGCGTTCGCCGCGACCGAGCAGCTGGCGCACGAATTCGAGGCCGAGGCCGCGGTTTGCGCCGGTAACGAGAACATGCGCCATGCCGATCCCTATAACGCAACTTCATGTTGCCGCAGGCAGTCTACGCCGTGACGATCGTCCGTTGCGGGCGCACACATTGCCAGCGTAGCCTCGCTTTTCGATACAACCCGCCGCGTCGAACGATGCGTGCGCCAAGGAGAACCCATGCGCAAGACCCTCGCCAGCGGCATCGCCGCCACATTCCTGACCGTCGGCTTCGGTGTCGGCGCACACGCGGCCGCGACCGACAGCGTCGACATCCCGTTCACGCGCTTCACCCTGCCCAACGGGCTCACGGTCGTGGTCAGCGAAGACCACAAGGCACCCGTCGTCGCAGTCAGCGTCTGGTATCACGTGGGTTCCGCCGATGAGCCCAAGGGCAAAACCGGCTTCGCGCACCTGTTCGAGCATCTGATGTTCCAGGGCTCGGAAAACCACAAGGACGAGTTCTTCCGACCGTTCGAGGTTGCCGGCGCAACCGACCAGAACGGCACGACCTCGTTCGATCGCACCAACTATTTCGAGACGGTGCCGACCACCGCGCTCGACATGACCTTGTGGATGGAATCGGACCGCATGGGTCATCTGCTCGGCGCGATCGGGCAGAAGGACCTCGACGAGCAGCGCGGCGTCGTGCAGAACGAGAAACGCCAGGGCGAAAACCAGCCGTATGGCCGCGTCGACGAGCGCATCACCGCGAATGCGTTTCCGGCCAATCATCCCTACCACCACGACACGATCGGCTCGATGAAGGACCTCGACGCCGCTTCGCTGGCCGACGTCAAGCAGTGGTTCGGCGCCTGGTACGGCGCCGCGAACGTGACCGTCGCACTGGTCGGCGACATCACGCCGGACGTCGCGAAGGCAAAGATGCTCGCGTATTTCGGCGACATCCCGGCGGGGCTGCCGGTGGCACGCCAGCAGGCATGGACCGCACCGCGCACGACATCGACGCGCGACACGATGCAGGATCACGTCGCGCAGACGCGCATCGTGCGCGAGTGGAATGTGCCTGCGCTCTCCGATCCGGATGAGGCGCTGGTCGAGCTTGCCGGCGCTGTGCTCGGCGGCGGCAAGACCTCGCGCCTGTACGAACGCCTGGTCTACAAGGACAAGCTTGTCGACAACGTCTCGGTCGGCGCGCAGTCGTTGGCACTCGCGTCGATGTTCCAGCTGGAGGTCGACGTGAAGAAGGGCGTCGATCCGGCCAAGGTCGAAGCCGCGGTCGCCGACGAATGGAAGAAATTCCTCAAGGACGGCCCCAGCGACGACGAACTCGCGCGGGTCAAGACGGATACGCGCGCGTCCTTCATCCGCGGCCTGGAAAAGGTCAACGGCAAGGCGTCGATCCTGGCCGAAGGACAGGTCTATCGCGGCGATCCGGCCGCGTACAAAACCGACCTGGCGGCGATCGAAGCCGCAACACCGGCGAAGGTACTCGCGGCGGCGAAGAAATGGATCGCGCAGGGCGACTACACGCTGACGGTGACGCCAGCGCCGAAGGATGCGGATTTTTCGGCCGACGACGAGATGGAAAAGGCGGGCCTCGGCGAACGCGAGGGACGCCCGGTTGCGGTCCTGCCGCCGAAGCAGGACTTCACGACAACCAGGTCCGACATCGATCGCAGCAAGGGCGTGCCGGTCGTATCGAGCTTCCCCGACCTCACGTTCCCGAAACTCGAACACGGCAAGCTCAAGAACGGCATCGCTGTGGTGCTTGCGCAGCGCCACACGATCCCGGTCGTGCAGCTGCAGCTGTTGTTCGATGCGGGATACGCGTCGGATCAGGGGCGCAAGCTCGGCACCTCGGCTTTCACGATGGCGATGCTCGACGAGGGGACGAAGGAGCTGGATTCGCTCGAGATCGCGCGTCGCGCGGAACGTCTCGGCGCGGTCATGGGCGCGGGCTCGGGTCTGGACAGCTCGAGCGCAAGTCTCAACGCGCTGAGCTCGCAACTCGAACCCTCGCTCAAGTTGTACGCCGACATCGTGCGCAATTCAGCGTTCCACGATGCCGACATTGCACGCGTGCGCGGCCAATGGCTCGCGCGCATCGCGCAGGAGAAAACGCAGCCGACCGGCCTTGCGCTGCGCACGCTGCCGCCGCTGCTGTACGGGGCCGGCCATGCGTACGCGATTCCGTTCACCGGCTCGGGCACCGAAGCATCGATCACGTCGCTGACCGCGGACGACCTGCACGGCTACGTGCGTGATTTCATTCGTCCGGACAACGCGACGATCCTGATCGCCGGCGACACCACGCTGGAGGCGATCACGGCCAAGCTCGACGCCGTTTTCGGCGACTGGAAGGCACCGACCACGGCACCGATCAGGAAGAACATCGCGAACGTCGCCGCACCGACGACGCCGCGCGTGTTCCTGCTCGACAAACCCGGCGCATCGCAGTCGATGATCCTGGCCGGCGTGGTCGCGCCGTCGACGAAGGCGAAGAACAACCTCGAAATCCAGACCATGAACGGTGCGTTCGGCGGCAGCTTCACCTCGCGCCTGAACATGAACCTGCGCGAGGACAAGCACTGGGCGTATGGCGCCTTCAGCTTCCTGCAGAACGCGATCGGGCAACGCCCGTTCATGCTGTATGCGCCGGTGCAGACCGACAAGACCGGCGAATCGGTCGCCGAAATCCTGCGCGAAACGAAGGATGCGATCGGTGCGAAACCCCTGACGCACGAAGAGATCGACAAGATCAAGGTCGGCGACGTGCGCAGTCTGCCCGGCGAGTTCCAGACCACCGGATCCGTGCTCGGTACGATGACCAACATGCGCCTGTACGACCGTCCGGATGACTACGTGCAGACCTTGAAGCCGCGCATCGAAGCGCAGACCGATGCAGCAGTGCAGGCGGCAGCGAAAGAAGTCATACAGCCTTCGGCATTGACCTGGGTGGTGGTCGGCGACTTGAAAAAGATCGAACAACCGATCCGTGCGCTGAAGATTGGTGACGTGAAAATCATTGATGCGGATGGCAAGGTCGTGCGCTGATCGAAGGACCGTGGACCGGCTTTGGCAGCGATGCCGGGCACCTGCGCTACATCATCCCCACCTGAATCCTCCACTTGAAAGGGAGGACTTCAACCACCGCTCTCACGTTCCCGCGTGGAGCGCGCTCCTCTCAAACCCTCCGCGTGGAGCGGCTCTCAAGCCCTCCCCTTCAAGGGGAGGGTTGGGTGGGGATGGTGTCCGCACATCGCGAATCCCGCCGCTTCCGCGAAAGCCGATCCTGCGTTCGCTGCAGTCGTGCATCGAGCGCCGTTCAGCCCCATCGCGCTAGCATCCTGCGAATCACTCACGAGGCTTCCATGAAAATCGCACTGCCCGTTCTGCTCCTGACCCTGCCTATCGCCGCCTGCAGCTGGGGCATCAAACTCGATTCACGCGGCGAAAAAGTGCATACCGCATGGAACGGCGATGTTGGCGGCTGCAGGGACATGGGCCAGATCACCGTGTCCGTGCTGGATCACGTCGGTCCCCTCGATCGCAGCGGACTGAAGGTGCGCGACGAACTCGAAGTGATGGCACGCAATGAAGCCGCCGGCCTCAGCGCAGATACGATCAAGCCCATTGGCGAGCCGCGCGACGGCCAGCAGAGCTGGAACGCGTATCACTGCGGCCCGCGCGCCGATGCACAGCACGATCGTCATGCGCCGATGCGCGTCGAACAGAAAAACAGCGACGGCAGCACCGAAACGTTTCCGATCAAGGATCACTGAATTGCCGCTTGAACGGTCACGTCCCGCGGCATCTGCTCAGGGTTCCGAAGCGCGATCTCTATTGCCACGTGGCGGTTGCAGGATGGCCGGATACGGACGCTGCGAGTGCCCACGCGCAGGCGTCACCGCTGTGGGCCTTGGCCGCACGATGCTGTCGAACGCCGCGGGTTGCGCGTTGGCATCGAAGCGGCACGGACCATCGACTTGTCCTGTTGCCGCAAACGTCGTGCATGCGGCTTGCAAATCGATGACCTGCGGTTGTGGCGCGCCTTCCTTCCATGCACGCAACGCTTCCCAGCCTGCGAGCCCTTCCGCTTCGGTGAAGCCGCAATGGGTCGGCGTCGGTTCGTCGACGATCGCAATGGTGCGCTGATCGGCGGGCAGCGCGGCGCGCACGAAATCCTGATTGCCGGGAATGACCAGCTGATCGCGACTGGTGTGCATCGACAGCACTTTCGAGGCGCCGACGGCACCATGGAAATCCGACACCTGGTGCAGCAACAGGGCTGCCGCAGGATCGGCGCTGATGCGCGCGATACCTGCTTCTATCGCCGCATCGCTGCTGTAGTCGACGCCCGCCGTGGTGAATGCATTGCGGTTGCCGAGCTTGTCCGCCGCGCGCACCAGATCGCTGAGAACGAAGGTCGAGTAGCCGACGTTGGTGACGAAGAAATGTTCGTCTGTGATGTGCGCGAACGCCATCAGCTCGTCGAGACGACGCTGCATCGCGTCATTGCGCAGGTACGGCGGCAGGTTGACGCCGGTGCACTGGTTCACCGGCAGCAGCGCGCGCAGGATCTCGGCCTGATCGGACAGGTCGTCGATGTTGTCCGGAATCATGTCCAGGTTGAACGCCCACGGCAGTGGCTGATCGCCATGCGGCAGGTCGCCGGCGTCGTGGCAAACCACATCGTAGGCAAGGCGCAGGTCAATCGCCGCATCCCACAGGCGCGCACCCGCCGCAGCGGGACACAACGCGTAGCTGCCATGCACCGGCGGGAAGCCAGGCGCCTCGGCCAGTTTGAGAGCGATCAAGCCGCCCATCGAACCGCCGAACGGAACGATTTCGCCCGGGGCGCCTGCGATCTGCGTGAAAACCTGCAGCAGCTCCTGATTGTCCTCGATCGCCGTGAACAGCGCCCAGCCCGCCTGGCGGTAGCTGGTCGCCGCGACCGCATAGCCCTCTGCGAGCATGACCGAATCGAGCGGCCCCAGACCAGGTGGATTCGTTGCAGGTTCGATGTCGAAGCCGTGCTGGAACATGACCAGTGCATTGCCCGCATGCCATCCGTCCGGCACCTTGATGTGATACCAGGCGCCTGATGGAGCGACACCGCTGAATTCCTGCGTCGCGGCGTGGAGATCGTTTGCGCAGGCCAGCGCGAGCAGGCCGACCAACGCGCAAGAGATTCGGTTCATCGATGCTCCTCGCGCATGCGCGACGTGATGCGACAGCAGAGACAGGACCATCAGCGAAGTCGTCTCGCTCGGTCACTGTCGGATGCGTGCACGCTACGTCAGCAAGCCTGAGCCGCAGATTAAGACGGTTCGCATGCAGGAATCAGGCAGTGGCATCGCTCGCTGCGCGTGGACAGGTAGAATCCACGCCCATGCCCGACATCACTGCAACGCCCACCGCACGCGCGCCGAACCCGCTACTCGCGATGCTTGCGCGCGTGCTCGAAGCGGCACTGAACCGCGTTGTAACCCTCGACCCCGATACGCGGGCGCGTATCGGCGCGCTCGACGGTCGCGCGATCACGCTCGATTTCAAGGGAACACTTCCGGCCATGCGCATCGCCGTCGTCGGCGATCGTCTCTGCATCGGTCCGGCGTTCGCCGGCGACAGCGCACTGCGCGTCGCAGCGACGCCGGGCAGTCTGCTGTCTCTTGCGCTTGCGCGCGGCAAGGACGGCGCGTTGCCGCCGGGTCGTGTCGAGATCGCCGGCGACGCCGAACTCGCGCGCCGTCTGGAGCAACTCGCGACGCGGTTCGCGCCGGATTTCGACGAAGCCTTCGCGCGCGTGTTCGGCGATGTACTCGGCTTCCAGATCGCACGTGCGGTTCGCGGCGGCCTTGCTTGGTCGCGCACCTCCGCGCGCGCGTTCGCGCAGGACGCAGCGGAATTCCTCACCGAAGAAGGCCGTGACCTCGTCGCGAAAGCCGAACTCGAATCTTTCCTCGACGACGTCGATGTGGCGCGCGAACGTGCAGACCGGCTTGAAGCGCGCGTGCGTCGCGTGGCCGCCCGCGGACCTGCACGCGCATGATCGCCGTGCGCCAGTTGCCGCGCCTGCTGCGCATCGCGCGCGTGCTCGCGCGCTATCGCGTCGACGAACTGCTGCCGGCATCGCGGCGCCCGCGTGCGCTCGCATGGCTGCGTGCAATGACCACGCGACCGCCCGCGGATGTCGCGTCGCTGCCGCGGGGCGAACGCCTCGTGCTCGCGCTGACCGAGCTTGGCCCGATCTTCGTGAAGTTCGGCCAGATCCTGTCGACGCGGCGCGACCTGATGCCGGCCGACGTCGCCGATGCATTGACCCAGTTGCAGGACCGTGTCGCGCCGTTTCCGGTCTCGCTCGCGCGCGCTGCGATCGAGCGCGCGTTCGGCACGACACTCGACAACCGCTACGCCACATTCGACGACGTGCCCCTCGCCTCCGCATCGATCGCGCAGGTGCATGGCGCAACGCTCGCCGATGGCCGCGACGTCGTGGTCAAGGTGTTGCGGCCGGACATCCATGCGCGCATCGGCGACGACGTCGCGCTGCTGCGCGCGCTCGCCGGCTTCGTCGAGCGCACGCATCCGAATGCCGACAAGATCCGCCCGCAGGAGATCGTCAGCGAAATCGAAATGACCCTGACGCACGAGCTCGATCTGCAGCGCGAAGGAGCCAATGCATCGCTGCTGCGACGCAATTTCGCGAACTCCGACGACCTCTACGTGCCCGAAGTGATCTGGTCGCATACGACCGAAGGCGTGCTGACGCTCGAGCGCGTGCGCGGAATTCCGGTGGACGACCTCGCTGCGCTCGACGCGGCCGGCATCGACCGCGTCGCGCTCGCCGAGAAAGGCGTGCGGCTTTTCTACACGCAGGTGTTTCGCGACAACTTCTTTCACGCCGATGCGCATGCCGGCAACATCTGGGTCGACGCGTCGCGCCCGCTCGATCCGCGTTTCATCGCGCTGGATTTCGGCATCATGGGTTCATTGCCGGAACGCGATCAGTACTGGCTCGCGGAAAATTTCCTGGCCCTGTTCAACCAGGACTACGCGCGCATCGCCGAACTGCACGTTCGCGCCGGCTGGATGCCGGCGCACGCGCGCGTGGACGAACTCGAAGCCGCGGTGCGCACCGTGTGCGAACCGTACTTCACGCGCCCGCTCAGCGAAATCTCGCTTGCGGAAGTCGTGCTCAAACTGTTCCAGATGGCACGTCGCCACGAGCTCACCTTGCAACCACAGCTGATCCTGCTGCAGAAGACCCTGCTCAACATCGAAGGCGTGGGTCG
>JBDSBK010000019.1:0-5805 GCA_039921645.1 Dokdonella sp. | reverse complement strand
TCGAACAGCACGTTCTCGGGTTTCACGTCCCGATGCACGATGCCTTTGTCGTGCGCGCAGGCGAGCGCCTCCGTCAGCGCGCGCATGACCTGCAGGATGCGTCGCGGCTGGTCGCGCAGATTGCGCGTGGACAGGTCGCCGTTGGGCAGGTACGGCATCGTGTAGTAGATCTGCCCGGTCGATGTGCGGCCGACGTCGAAGATCGTGACGATGTGCGGATGATCGAGACGCGCGATCGTGCGCGCTTCGTGCTCGAAGCGACGCGCCAGCTCGTCGCTCGGCGCCCGTTCGCTCGCCAGCACCTTGACCGCCACCGGGCGCTTGAGCGATTCCTGGATCGCCAGATACACGGCCGCCATGCCGCCCAATCCGACGCGGCGGACGATCCGGTAGCCCGGGATCTGGAAAGGCAGACTGAGCTGGGTCATGGCAAGGTCGGGACGACAGGGGCACAATTCTAGCCATGCATTTCCGCGCAGGCTGCGAAGCCGGACCCATTCGCGAACACTCGTCATCAGGATGATTTCGATGGAACAGCCCGGCAATCCGGTGCCCCGGCAATCGCCCACACACCGGCTCGATGGCGAGCGACGGCCATGCATCGTCGCCGTAATGGGCCTGCCCGGCGCGGGCAAGAGCACGGTCGCGCGGGCGATAGAATGGCAGCTGGGTATGCGCCGCGTCTGCCGGGATGCGATCCGTGCTGCGATGTTTCCTCGCTGCGATCACAGCTATGTCGAGAAGCGCGCCGCATTCCGAAGCGTTCTTCTCGCACTTGAAATCAATTGCGCACTCGACGCGTCCAGCGTCGTCGACGGCATGACGTTTTCGCGCCGCGATGACTACGAACGCGTTGCGGCGCTCGCTGCCGAGCACGGCGCGGACGTCCTGCCGCTGCTGATCGAATGCACGCCGGCGTTAGCGCGCGAGCGTGTCGCCAAAGGCTCGGCGGAGCATCCAGCCGGCGATCGTCAGCCGGCACTCGTCGATGAGGTCGCCGCGCGATTCGAAGCACCACCCGAGTACGCCGTGCGCATCGACGCGCGTCTGCCGGCGGAGGACATGTGCCGGCTTGCGGTTGCCGCCGTCGTCGCGCATCTGCGCATCGACCCGCCGGTCGCGTGATCGATGCCGATGACGACGCGGCTGGACGCGCCGCGCCGGTTCAAGGCTGAGGTGTCGCTGCCTCGGGTTGGGGCGGCGCGCTGAATGCGACTTCGCGCAACGCTTCGTCGGGCAATGCGTAGGCGCTCGCGAGAAACTCGCCTTCGTGGATGATCTCCGGGAACAGCACGCCCTTGAGCGCCTGCACCGCGAAGATCTCCTGCACGCCGCCGGTGAATTTCAGCAAGCCGATCGTGTTGCCGGTGCCGATGTGCACGGCCCAGACGCCGCTCTGGCGATCGGTATTGTCTTCGGTGATCTCGATCTCGGTGAACGCGTTCGTTTCGCGCAGCTGCGAAAGGCCGATGAAGGCGACCGGCCCGATGAAGTCGAGTCCGCGGCAGAAGCCCGGCACGCGTGCCACGTCGGTTTTCGCGCCGGTCTTCGGATCGATCGTGACCAGTGCGCCACGGCCCGACTCCAGCACCCACAGGCGATCGTCGTACCAGCGCGGCGAATGCGGCATCGAAAGGCCGCGCGCGATCACGCTGTCGTTGGCCATGTCGAACAGCACGCCGCCGTTGCGCTTGTTCTCGCGCCAGCCCTGCGGCTTGTTCGATTCCCCGAGCGCGGTCAGATAGCGCGGTCGGCCATCGCGCATCGCCAGGCCATTCAGATGGCAGCGGTCTTCGGGCGCATAGTGCGTCACGCAGCGCGGACGCCAGCGCGGCACGAAGCTCGATTTCGTGTCGAGCGTGCACAGGCACGAGAACAGCGTGTTCACGAACCACAGGTCGCCGTGCTTGTCCCAGGCCATTTCGTGGATGTCGATCGCCCCAGTGATATGGCCGCGTCGCGCGAGATACACCGCATCGTGACGCGGTGGATCGTGCAGGCGTTTCGCAACGGCGGGCATGTTGCGGAATTCGGCGATCTCCATCGCGGCGCCGAGTGCGAGGCGTTCGCCGTCCGCGGCCATGCCCATCGGCCGGTTGAAGGTGCGGAAGTGCGTATTGATCGAAGCGCCGTCGGGCCGGAGGATCACCAGCTTGCCCGCCTGGTAGGTGCTGACGACGAGGCAACCGCCCAGTTGGCGCAGCAGATCCGGAAAGTTCGTGGTGTGCACGCTGCCGAGCACCTCGGTGACCGAGGGGGCGGCTGCCGGCGCAGCGGCGTCGGGTGTCGCGGCGGCGGCGGTGTCTTCGGTGGTGTCTTCAGTCGTGCCCATGGCTGATGCTTCGCGTCGCAACGATTGGTGGGCGCATCCTGCCATGAACGGGGTGCAGCGAGGAACGCCACGTGTGAGGTGATGCTGCATCAAAAGGGAAGGGGCGATCGCTTGCGGTGGGTCAACCTCTCCTTGGCGAAGCTTCAACGTGCGGCCGGTTTCCGTCGCACATAAAGTTGCTTGCGCACGCGTGCGATCAGCTCGCCATCGCCGGAGCGAACCTCGGTGTCGAACCAGCGCAGGTATTTTTCGCCACTGGCGGTCGCTGCGCGGATCTCGTCGAGTGTCGCGTCATCGATGCGGAACTCGGCGAACACGTCACTGCGACCGGGAGCGACGAATTCGATCTCGGCCGCCTTGTCCCAGACGATGTATTCGCTCCCGAGGCATTCCAGCGTCGGAATCATCCAGAACGGGTCGGTCATCGCGAACAAGCTGCCGCCGAAATGAGTGCCGACGAAGTTGCGGTTGTACCAGTGTCGCCGCAGCACGACGCGGACGTATCGCCAGTCGGCCGATATTTCCAGCACGCGGATGCCCGAGAACAGGAACGGCGGCCACAGGTTCATCACGCGACGCAGCGTGCGGGGCGACACTTTTTTCATGGGCGGCTTTCAGTCAACGGCAAGCTGCGTACTCGATACGATTGCCGCCAACGCGTCAAGCAGGATGATTCGCGCACCAGCGTGGCCGGTGGATGGAGCGAACTGCGATGCATCCAGCGGACGGAGTGGATAGAATCGCCGCCTTTGCGCGGGCCCGATCATGACATCTGCCGATTCCGCTCCTGCGCACGTCGCGTTCGCCGCGCTACGGCACCCGGGCTTCCGCACATATTTCCTGTTGTCCGCGCTCGCGATGATGGCCGACAACATCGAGCACGTGATCAGCTATTGGGTGATCTACCAGAAGTTCCATTCGCCCGCGCTCGGCGGGTTCGCCGTGGTATCGCACTGGTTGCCGTTCCTGCTGTTCTCGGTGTATTCCGGTGCGCTCGCCGATCGCATCGATCCGCGCCGCATGATCCAGGTCGGCATGACCCTGTTCATGGGCGTGTCGATCGCCTGGGGCGTGTTGTTCATCACGGGAACGCTGCAGATCTGGCATGCGGCGCTGCTGCTGATCGTGCACGGCATGGCGGGGGTTCTGTGGGGTCCGCCCTCGCAATTGCTGCTGCACGACATCGTCGGACGCGAGCATTTGCAGAGCGCAGTGCGCCTCAATTCGACGGCGCGTCAGCTCGGATTGCTCGCGGGTCCCGGAGTGGGTGGCCTGCTGTTGCTGTTGCTCGGCCCCAATCTCGGCATGCTGTTCAACGCGCTGTTGTACCTGCCGCTGATCGCATGGCTGGCGGTCGCCCCGTACGGGCCGAAGTTCCGTGCGGCCGGTGCCGCGGTCGCGACGCGCGCCGTGCGCAGTATCGGCGATGTCGTGCGCGCGCTGAAGGAAATCGCGCACCACCGCGTGATCGCATCGATGACGCTACTCGCTGGCGGTGCATCGCTCTTCATCGGCAACGCGTACCAGGCGCAGATGCCGGGATTCGCGGGTGATCTCGGCCACGGCCATGTGGATTTCTCGTACAGCATGCTGCTCGCCGCCGACGCCGCGGGAGCGCTGACCGCCGGCTTCGTGCTGGAAAGCCGCGGTTGGCTGCGACCGAATGCGGTCAGTGCCTGCGTGCTCGCAATGCTGTGGTGCGTTGCGCTCGGCAGTTTCGCGCTGACATCTAACTACACGCTGGCGCTTGCGGCATTGTTCGCCGCGGGTTTCGTCGAGCTGTCGTTCAACTCGATGGCGCAGACGCTGGTGCAGCTCGACGCGCCGCCGGACATGCGCGGTCGAGCGATCGGCGTCTTCAGCATGTTCGCGATGGGCATGCGTACCTTCAGCGGCGTCACCGTCGGGCTTGCCGGCGCGCACTTCGGGATCCATCGCTCGCTTGCGGCGAGCGCGGCCGTCCTGTTCGTGGCGATCGGCTTCTTGATCCAGTTCGGCGTGCGCCGCGGACGCCGCGCTCAGAACAGCAGCGACGACATCTTGCGCCGATAGGACCCGACGAGTTCCGCGTCGTCGAGCACGCTGAACGCGGCGATCAGCCGCTTCTTCGCGTGTCCCTCGTTCCAGCTCCGGTCCGCTTGCAGCACCGCGAGGAACTGGTCGAGGCCGGCGGCCGCCTCGCCATCGATGATGAGGCGAACGCCGAGCAGATCGCGCGCCGCATGATCGTTCGGATCGCGTTCGATCCGCGCACGAAGGTCGGCGGCGGAAGGCGCGTCCTTGAGCGCGCGCGCGAAATCGAGCTGGTTGCGCAACCGCTTCGCACGGTCGTCGCTGGCGAGATTGGCCGGCAACGCATCGAGCTCGGCTTCGGCGGCGGTCGCATTGCCGGCCTGCATTTGCGCGATGGCGAGGTCAAGCTTGAGTCCGGCGTTGTCCGGCTGCGCCGCGATTTCCTGCTGCACGCGTGCGATGGTCTGCTCCGGCGTTTCCTCGACCTTGGACTCCTCGACGACCGGCTCGGCCTCGGTTGCCGGATTCGGCTGCACGTGGCGCGAGAGGAACTCGCGGATGCCGCTTTCCGGCAACGCGCCGGTGAACGCATCGACGAGCTGGCCTTCGCGGATCAGCACGACGGTGGGAATGCTGCGTACGCCGAACGATGCAGCGAGCGCCTGTTCCTTGTCGCAGTCGATCTTCGCGAGCTTGATGGCGCCGTGATAGTCGGCGACGACTTTTTCGAGCAGGGGTCCGAGCGTCTTGCACGGCCCGCACCAGGTTGCCCACAGGTCGACAAGGATCGGCTGCACGAAGGACGCATCCAGCACGTCGACCTGGAAGTTGGTCTCGGTCGCGTCGAACACGAGGGCGGAGGGTGGCGTAGGGGACATGCGGAACTCCTGAATCCGGTCGACCCCAGATTGTGCCAGTGTTGCGAGGATGCAAGGCTTTGCCCGGCTACGCTGCCTGGACCGCGCGCCCCGAGGAAAGCAGGCGCAAGCGTCGGCGCCGATCCGATTTTGATGGATGCTCGGCGCAAATGGTCGCTGTGCCGGGCCGGTGCGCTGGTCTCGTGCGCGGTCGCGACGCGCTTGATCGCGATGTCGAGATCCATGGCATGCACACGGGCCGGTGCGAAATCCTGTTTCAGCGTGGCATCCTCAACGCCCGGCGACCAAGCGCGCCGGGTTGCGCGCTGCATTCGGTGTACGGGATGCAGGGCCTTCAGCCGCGGCGCGCGTCGATCAATACCCTTCCAGCTCTGCGCCCTGCGCAATGGATGGGGCTGCAGCAACCTTGGCCGCCGGCGGCGCAACCGCCGCGCCGTCCTGCTTGTAGACGACACCGTCCTTCATCACGAAGCCGACGTGCTGCATCAGCGCGATGTTGTCGAGCGGATTGCCGTCGACTGCGATCACGTCGGCGAACTTGCCGGCATCGATGCTGCCGAGGTCCTTCGATTTCTTCAGCAA
>JBDSBK010000018.1:0-4901 GCA_039921645.1 Dokdonella sp. | reverse complement strand
GTCGTTGGCGCGACGATCCAGGAACAGACGGCGCAATGCTTGCGCAACGTGCAGGCAATCCTGCAGGCCGCTGGCAGCGCGTTGGAGAATGCCGTGAGCGCCACGGTCATTCTTGCCGAAGAAGACGACTTCGCCGGGATGAACGACGAATGGATGAAATGGTTCACGACGAATCCTCCAGCTCGCCAGGGCGCCAAGCTTCCGGTTCGACCCAAAGGAATGCGTGTATCGGTCGCGCTGGTTGCGACCGCTTGACCTGCATCGACGCGACAGAGTCGCGCTCTTCACAACTTGATTCACTCGCGGAGCATTCGTGGTGGCAAACGTGCTGTCGATTATATTTCTCGCGCTTGCCGCATGCGTCGTGATGCTCAATTGGGCCTGCGTCATCGCCAGCTATCGCTTCTGGCGCGGCGGTGTGAAGCGTCATGTTTCGACGATATTCGCCCTCGCGCAGATTCTTGTCATTGCCGCAGCGACTGCGTCGATGCAGGCGACCGTTGCATGGCTCCCGCGCTGGTCGTTCTGGTTCGTCGCATTTGCAGACGCCGCGTTGCTGCAGATGCTCTATTTCCCGATATTGCTGCTGCGCCGGAGAGGTCGTGCGCAGCCCTGATCCAGCCTGTTTGCATGCGAGCTTATTGCGGGTGTCCGCAAACGCCGGCGCCACACGATGATTCGCGTGGGCCTCATCTCCGATACGCATGGCCTGCTGCGCCCCGATGCGCTCGTGTGCCTGCGCGGCTGCGACCACATCGTTCATGCGGGCGATATCGGTCGTCCTGATATCCTCGAATCGCTCGCGGCGGTCGCTCCCGTCACCGCGGTGCGCGGCAACAACGATCACGGCCCTTGGGCCGAGCGTCTGCACGAGGTCGAATCCCTGACGTTCGGCGGCGTGTCGATCCATGTCATCCACGATCTGTCGCAACTCGATATTGAACCCATCGCTGCCGGCGTGCGCGCGGTGGTTTCAGGGCACTCGCACAAGCCATCCATCGACGAACGCGGTGGCGTGTTGTTCGTCAATCCCGGGAGCGCAGGGCCGCGTCGTTTCACGTTGCCGATCACATTGGCGAAACTTGAAATCGTCGGCGGTTCGGTATCGGCACATGTGCTGGAACTGGCGGGAAAGATCGCCCTCGAGAAGTGACCGCGAATACGCGTCATTCCCGGTGGCGCTCCGCAGCCAGCAGAAATTGGATCCAAGAGACCATTGAAAGCGTCAAGGCGGATTCCCACTACGCGTGAGGCACCGAAAGACGTGCTCGGAATGTACGAAGGTTTCCATCCAAGCGGAGAACGCGCATGCACGACACCGTATTACCCCACGCCGCATCCCTGACGTTCACGTCGCCGCGCGAGATCGCCGCAGCGCTCACGGAATTATGGTCGCCCCGCGTCGTCGGCGAACTGGACGACAGCTACGTCAAGGTCGCCAAGGTGCAGGGGACGTTTGGATGGCATAACCACGAGCACGAAGACGAGCTGTTTTTCATACTCAAGGGGCATCTGCGCATTGAAATGGAAGGCAGTGCGGTCGAACTCGGCGAGGGCGGCATGTTCGTCGTGCCCAAGGGTGTGCAGCACAATCCGGTTGCCGAACACGAATGCCTGGTCATGCTTATCGAGCGCAAGACCACCCTGCATACCGGCAACGTGGTGACCGAGCGCACGCGTTCGCTTGCCGATCAATTGCGCGCGACGTGAGCGTTACATTCAGAACATGCGGTTCGCGCGATGATCCCAGCTCCGGCCAGACCGGCCGCTGGCGTCGCGCAATCGTGGCCACGATCGCTTGGCGTCACGCTTTCCCGAACGGCTTTCGCAGCCGTCCAAACAGGTTCGGCGATTTCTTGTCCGCGCCCTCGTCGCGACGCGGACGCGGCTGCCACTCGATCAGGCCGATCGAGTCGTAGGCGTTGACCAGATCGAAGACATCGGCCATCGGTGCAGCTGCGGTGGCCGCAATCTCGTGCAAACGTGCCGGTTGCAGCATCGCCGAGGCGATACGGAAATAGCGACTGAGTTCCTTTTCGATCTCGACCCAGTGCTTGAGCCGATAGGTACCGCCGGGATCGAGATGGCTGGCCAGATGCCCGCCGGACGACAACAATACGTACAACCACATCAGACGCGAGTAACTCTGCGGCTGCTGCGTTTCGCGCACGTCGGCCAGTTCGGAATTGGTCAACGGCTGCCAGTCGCACAGGCGCCAGCGGCTGCGGCAGTACGGTGCAAGTCCGCCGAGTCCGACGGAGGCGTGCGCCACCTTGTTTTTCGGGTCGAGCGTCAGCGTCGGCATGCCCGCCAAGGTGAAACGTGCCGGCATCTGCAGCAGATCCACGTCCAGATAGGCGCGCAAATCGCGTGGCGCTGTATCCGCGAGCATGATTTCGCGGGTCGCATATGTGCGCAGCGGAACGGCCGGTGCCGGGGTACGCGGCGACGGTTCCGCTGCGCCCTCGTCGCGAGCCACCGCAGGGATCGGCGCAGACGACGGTGTCCAGGCGCCGTCGCCGCGCAACTCGATCGGCTCCGGGTTCAATAATTCATCGAGGCCCGCAACGGGACTGGGCTGATGGAAGCGGGTTTCGAGTTCCGGCAGGATCACGTCGGACATGTCCTCGCCCACATCGCGTGTATAGAAATCGGCGGTGTGCGCGCCGATATGCGGATTGCGCGCGACGGCCCCGGCGGCCTGGTTGAACACGGCGATCACGTTGGCCCGCTGCAACGGTCGTTGCAGGATCAGATCGGCATCCTCCGTTTTCTTGGCGTCAGTGAAGACGGCGTAGCGGACCCCTGCGCCTCGCGCACGCGTGCGTGCCATCTCACCGGCGAACGACCGCACGTCGACGACGACTAGATCGGCATCGTTCTCGTCGCCCCAACGCCAGGTGTGGTCGAGTTCCTGCGCGCTCTTGCGCAGCAGCAGGCGCAGGTGCGCGCCCTCCGATTCGGACACGCCTACCAACGCAATGGTTTTGTTGCCACTCACGGTGCCGCGTCCCCGAACGCGCAGCCCCACGCGGCTGCTCGGCTACGTTGACGCCAAGGCGCGCGCGCGTCAATCCCGGCGATACGCTGGGAAAGGCCATCCATCGGCCAGCGTCGACGTTTTGCGCATGCGCGCCAAGTCCGACTCAATGAACACAAAGTGGAGAATGGCGTCAGGCTGCAGCGGCTTTCCTGCTGGTACGCGACTTTTTCGCAGCAGACACGCGCTTCTTGGCGGCCGCAGCCGGCTTGCGCTTGGGCTTGAGCAGGGTGCCCGAGCACTTAGGGGCTCCACAGCGACACTCCCAGATCGCCTTCAGGCGCGGTGTCAGGCGTTCTTCGAGCACGATGCCGTAGTCATAGGTCAGCTCTTCACCCGCTTTCAGCGGGCGCAGCGACTCGATGAGAACGCGGTCGTTGCGCGGGTTGCCATCGGCGCTGTCCTCCAGCAATGCACGACAATTCGGCGCGCAGCTGTGGTTGATCCAGCGCGCGATGTTGCCTTCGCTGTTGGCATCGATCACATACCTGTCATTGAGCGTGAACAGGAAGGTGTGGCCGCTGTCGCTGGTATTCGCATACAGGCGATCCGCCTGCGCGTGCGTCAGGCGCTTGCCGCGGTATTCGATGAGTTCAATGCCCTTGGGAATATCGGTGAGGGCGAAAACGCCATTGCCGTGGATCGGCGAGCGGCGGGCGGCGATACGTTTGGACATGGATGACCGGAATTTGGCGGAATTGGGCCGCGCATCATATCGCGTTCCAGCCGAGGGTTTTTCGGTTGCGTGGCGAAGGCAAAGCGCGAAGCCGCAGGACTGCCGAAGCCGCGAGACCGCGGTCCCCGGGAGCTCATCGAAAGGGATGAATGCCGTTCGATCTGCTAAGTTTCCGCGGCGTACTTTGCGCTGCCCATCGACGAGCCTGCCATGTCACGTCTGCGTTCTGTCCTGATCTTTTGCGGCTTGCTGGCTGCGTGCTGCACGCAAGCGGCTTTCGCACGCCATCCTTCGCATTCGCACAACAGCAACAGGAAATCCGATACCGGCACACCGGGTGCTTACGACTACTACGTGATGGCACTGTCGTGGTCGCCGACGTTCTGCCAGACGCATCCCGACGAGGACGAACAGTGCAATCACAAGGGCTACGGCTTCGTCTTGCACGGCCTCTGGCCCCAGTACGAAAGCGGCAACGGCCCACAGCATTGCCAGACCGATGCCAAGCCTGACCGCAAGACCGTCGCACAAACACTCGCCTTCATGCCGAGCAGGCGTTTGATCAATCACGAATGGTCGGCACACGGTGCATGCACGGGTCTCGATCCGGCAGGCTATTTCGGTCTTGCCGATCGCGCGTTCGCGTCGGTGCAGGTGCCGGCGGAACTGAAGGCGCCGCCACGCGATGTGGAGACGCATGCCGACGACCTGCGCGCAGCACTCAAGCGCGCGAACCAGCAATTGCGCGATGACATGCTCAGCCTGCACTGCAGCCAGGGAGAGCTCGTCGAAGTACGCGTCTGCCTCGACAAGAACCTGGGTTTGCGCAACTGCGGCAAACGCATGCGCACGGGTTGCCCGGTGTCGGCGGCGTTTACCATTCCGGCCGCGAAGTAAGCGCGACGCCTGCCGTCATCCAGGATGAGGCCGCCCGTACATCCGACTGATCGGCGGCGCAGGACGCGCATGCGTTGCGCGGCGCAGCCATTCACATTGGCGTCGCCGGCAACCTTCGAAGCGAGCGGCGTTTCTACGCTCGCTTCGTCACTCGCTGTCAGTGCGTACCGAACGAGAAGTGCGCGCTCAACCAGTACGAACGCGCCTGCATCCGGTAGTACTGCGCGTCGCCAAGCTCGCTTTCCGAAACCGGATCGCGACGATCGGAGAGGTTGTAACCGTCAAACC
>JBDSBK010000017.1:0-3126 GCA_039921645.1 Dokdonella sp. | reverse complement strand
CCCGGAAACGGGCACAGTCGTCGTGCAATGTCAGCGTGCGGATCAGGATATTCAGATCGAGATCGCCGTCGCGATTGAGATAGCCGAACGATCCCGTGTATGCGCCGCGACCGACCCCTTCGAGTTCAGCAATGATCTGCATGCAGCGCACTTTCGGGCAACCCGTGATGGTGCCGCCCGGAAACACCGCGCGAATCGCCTGCCCCGGCGTCGTTCCGGCGCACAACGTGCCGCGCACGTTCGAAACGATGTGGTGCACGTGCGCATAGCTCTCGACGCTCATGAGTTCATCTACGACGACGCTGCCGGGAACGCACACACGGCCGAGATCATTGCGCTCCAGGTCAATGAGCATCACATGTTCGGCACGTTCCTTGGGATGAGCGATCAGTTCCCGCAATACCGCGGCATCGTCGTCGCCGCGAGGGCGCGTGCCCGCGATCGGTCGCGTCTGCACGCGATCGCCACGGATTTCGATCAGGCGTTCCGGCGATGAACTCGCGATTGCCCAGTCGTCGAACTGCAGCAGTCCGGCAAACGGCGCCGGGTTGGCATGGCGCAATGCACCGTAAAGTTCAGCCGGACTCGGCGCGGGCGTACAGCGCGCGCGCCATTCGCGCGAAAGATTGACCTGGAAGACATCGCCTGCGGCAAGATACTGGTGGATGCGCGCAACGCCGTCGAGAAATTTTTCGGGCGGATCCTCGATGAGCGCATCGACGGTGATCTTCGCGTACGGCGACACCGACGCGATATCGATATCGGCTTGCAGGCGATCGAGCAAGTCGTCGCGGCCTTCTTCGGCGACCAGCCACGTGAAGTCGGCTTCATGGTCGACGAGGACGGCGGCTGGGCAACGCAGCGCGAGCGCAATCGGCAGGACGGCATCGCGCGTCTGCGGCAACGCCAGCGACGGTTCGACTTCCCCTGCAAGTTCGTAGCCCAGGTACAGCAGCCAGCCGCCGCGAAACGGCAATCCGCCGTCGTCGCCGAGATCGCACGGCAGTTGCTCGCTTCGCCAGGCCGTATCGAGCGTATCGAGAAATCGCGCGCCCGCGACAAGATCGTGCGCATCTCGCACATCTCCGATTCGGTCGAGCCGCAGCGTCGCTTCGGGGAAAGCAAACAGAATGTCGTGGCAAGCGCGCCGATTGCCTCGGGCGACGCTTTCGAGCAGACCGGGATAGCGCTGTGGAAACATCGCCGCCAATGGCAGCAGATCTCGACTGCTCGCAAGCTTGCGGGTGACGAAGCTCATCGCTGGTTCCCGCGCGCACTCTGTGGAAACCGCTCCTGCCAAGATGCCATTGCTGCGTGACGGAGCATCGCGGCTGAAGCCGCACTCACAAGCCAGTGGCGCATCAAGCGCGGCGGAATACCAGGGTGCCGTTGGTGCCGCCGAAACCGAACGAGTTGGACAGCACGACATCCAGCTTCGAGTCGCGTGCGGTGTGCGGCACGAAATCGAGATCGCAGTCGTCGCTCGGATTGTCCAGATTGATCGTTGGCGGTACCACGCCATCGCGCAGCGCAAGAATCGAGAAGATGGCCTCGATGCCGCCCGCCGCTCCTAGCAGGTGCCCGGTCATCGACTTCGTCGAGCTGACCATCAGCTTCTTCGCATGCTCGGCGAATACGCCCTTGATGCCCTGCACTTCGGCAACATCTCCGGCGGGCGTGGAGGTGCCGTGCGCATTGATGTATTGCACGTCCGTGAGGTTGAGTCCGGCATCCTTGACTGCGGCGACCATGCAGCGACCACCGCCCTCGCCGTTCTCGCTCGGTGCGGTCATGTGGTACGCATCGCCGCTCATGCCGAAGCCGACCAGCTCGCAATAGATGCGCGCACCTCGTTTCTTCGCGTGTTCGTATTCCTCGATGACGAGCACGCCGGCGCCGTCGGACAGCACGAAGCCATCGCGGTCGCGATCCCAGGGGCGGCTCGCCTTCTGCGGTTCTTCGTTGCGCGTCGACAACGCGCGTGCCGAGCAGAAGCCGCCGACCGCAGTGCCGACCGTGGAGAATTCCGCACCACCCGCAACCATCGCGTCGGCATCGCCGTACTGGATCAGACGCATGGCAAGACCGATGTTGTGTGTCGCCGTCGTGCAGGCGGTCACGCATGCGATGTTCGGTCCCTTCAGACCGAGCATGATCGAAAGGTTGCCCGACGCCATGTTGATGATCGAGCTGGGTACGAAGAACGGCGAGATCTTGCGCTGACCATGTTCGTGGTACGTGATTGCGGTCTTCTCGATCGTCGCGATGCCGCCGATTCCCGCGCCGACAGCGACGCCGATGCGCTCCGCGTCGTGTTCGTGCGGATGCAGGCCGGCATCCGCCAGCGCCTGCACCGACGCAGCGATGCCGTAGTGGATGAACGGGTCCATCTTCTTGACGTCTTTCGCCGCGACGAACTGCGCAGGATCGAAATCACGGATCTCGCCGGCAATGCGTGTCGGGAACGTCGATGCGTCGAAATGCGTGATCGGACCGATGCCGCTGCGACCGGCAGTGATGTTCGCCCAAGCGGTGGCTACATCATTCCCGACGGGGCTGATGATGCCGAGACCGGTGACGACGACGCGACGTTTGCTCATGGGACGACAGTGCCTGTTCGATTGCGATCGCTGAAATGGAAATCCCTTATCGAGACGGGATCAACCTGCCGCACCGCGCATCAGCGACAAGCATACGCGGGCGTGTGTTGCAAATCTCCAAACGCTGGCAATTGCTCCTGCATTGCGACCCACAGGGATGTGGGAAGTGTTCGCAGGTGTCGGGAACGCCTGAGAACCCAGCATACCGACCATCCATGGCCATCGCCGATTGTGCTCCTGCATTTTCGGCATACCGACCATCCATGGCCATAAACGAAAGCTGCGCCTCGTGGGCGCAGCATCGTGTAACGCTTGACGAGCGCGCCTCAGGCCTTGACGTGCGCCTTGACGTAGTCGACCGCCTGCTGGACCGTGGTGATCTTCTCCGCTTCCTCGTCCGGAATCTCGCACTCGAATTCTTCTTCCAGCGCCATCACCAGCTCGACGGTATCGAGCGAATCGGCACCGAGATCGTCGACGAACGACGCGTTCGGCGTGACTTCGTCTTCCTTCACACCCAACTGCT
>JBDSBK010000016.1:0-3674 GCA_039921645.1 Dokdonella sp. | reverse complement strand
AGCGTGTTTCCGAATGCGTTGATGAACTGCTGGAACTTCTCCGGCTCGTCTTTCGCGAGCTTCTCCAGCAAGTCGAGCACGCGCTTCACGCAGGCAGACCTGATCTGCGCGACGAGGCGATTCTCCTGCAGGATCTCGCGGCTGACGTTGAGTGGCAGGTCATCCGAGTCGACGACACCGCGCACGAAGCGCAGGTAGTTCGGCAGCAGTTGTTCACTCGCATCCATGATGAAGACGCGACGGATGTAGAGCTTGAGTCCCTTGCGCTCTTCGCGCCCGCTCATCACCGCATCGAACGGCGGTTTTTCCGGCACGAACAGAAGCGACGTGTAGCTCTGCGAGCCTTCGACACGGTTGTGCGACCACGCAAGCGCATCATTGTAGTCATGCGACAGCGACTTGTAGAACGCCTGATATTCCTCGTCGGAAATTTCGCTTTTCGGGCGCGCCCACAGCGCAGCCGCGTGATTCACGGTTTCGAATTCAGCCGTGTCGACGCCGTCCTTCTGCACCGGCAGGCGAATCGGGAAAGCGACATGATCGGAGTAGCGCTTGATCAGGTCGCGTAATTTCCAGGCATCGAGGAACTCGCTTTCGTCGGCCTTCAGATGCAGCGTCACCGTCGTTCCGCGCCGCGGTTCGTCGACCGATTCGAGCGTGTATTCGCCGGTGCCCGTCGACTCCCAACGCACGCCCTCGCCCGCTACCGCACCTGCCTTGCGCGTGAGCAGCGTGACCTTGTCGGCAACGATGAAACCCGAGTAGAAGCCCACGCCGAACTGGCCGATCAGCTGGGTATCCTTGCGCGCATCCCCGGAGAGCGACTCGAGGAACCTGCGCGTACCGGAGCGTGCGATCGTGCCTATGTTCTCGACCACTTCGTCGCGCGTCATGCCGATACCGTTGTCGCGGATCGTGAGGGTACGCGCGTCACGATCGAACGATATATCGATGCGCAATTCGGCGTCGTCGGCAGTCAGCGACGCGTCCGACAATGCGGCGAAGCGAAGCTTGTCGCAGGCGTCTGACGCATTCGAGATCAGCTCGCGCAGGAAAATTTCCTTGTGCGAGTAGAGCGAATGCGTGACCAAGTGCAGGACCTGGGAGACCTCGGCTTCGAATGCGCGGGTTTCAACGGTGGAACTCATGGGGTTTCCTCAGCGATGGAATGCGTGACAGATGGTGGTTTTGCGGGCGGATTCAAGCGCAGAGGGCAAGCCATGTGACCTGCTTTCACGCTGGCCAACCGCACTCAGCGGCTCTCGACGAAGCGCCGGCGTGATTCCGCATTGCGACCACAGAGATGTGCGTGATGTTTGCGGATGCCGGGAGTGCTCGCGGGCTGTGCGTACCATCATCGCGCGTCGACGCTGGCACTTGCTTCTGCATTGCGACCCACAAGGATGTGCGGAATGTTCGCGGGCGTGTGAAGCGTCCGCGGACCCAGCGGACCGTCCATCCTGGCCATTGCCGAAAATTGCTCCTGCATTTTCGGCATACCGTCCATCCATGGACATAAAAAAAGCGGCCATCGTTGCCGATGGCCGCTTCTGACGAGGAGCACAGACGCGACTCGATGCTCCAAGACTTTTTTTCTTTGGCGATCAGGCGCCTTTCTTGACGTGTGCGCCGAGATCTTCCTTGATGCGCGCTGCCTTGCCTTCGAGGCCGCGCAGGTAATACAGCTTCGCACCACGGACCTTGCCGCGGCGCTTGACGACGACCGAGTCGATTGCGGCGCTGTACGACTGGAACACGCGCTCGACGCCGGTGCCGTGCGAGATCTTGCGCACGGTGAACGCCGAATTGAGTCCCGCGTTCTTGCGCGCAATGCACACACCTTCGTAGGCCTGGACGCGCTCGCGGGTGCCTTCCTTGACCTTGACGTTGACGATCACGGTATCGCCCGGGCTGAACTCCGGAAGGGTACGGGTCATCTGTTCGGCTTCAAATTGCTGGATCAGGTTCATCACACTCACCAATTGGTCTGATTTCTTCATTCGTCGGATTCGCTCGCGCGACCCGGCGTCGTTATTTGTTCGTGTTCGCGCTGAAATTCCACCAGCAGCGCACGCGTCTTCTTGTCCAGCTCCATCCGCTCCAGAAGATCCGGGCGGCGCAACCAGGTCCGGCCCAGTGACTGCTTCAGGCGCCAGCGGCGGATCGCCGCGTGGTCACCGGACTTCAGCACCGGTGGTACTTCACCCCACGCGTCCTGTTCGGGTCGCGTGTAGTGCGGACAGTCGAGCAGTCCGTTCGAGAACGAATCCTGCACGGCCGATTCCGCGTCGTTCAACACACCGTCCTGCAAGCGCCCGACTGCGTCGATCACGATCGCTGCCGCCAGTTCGCCGCCGGAAAGGACGTAGTCGCCGATCGAAATTTCCTCGTCGACTGCGTTTTCCAGAAACCTTTCGTCAACGCCTTCGTAGCGTCCGCTCAGCAGGATCAGGTGATCGCGCTGTGCGAGCTGCCTCACTTTGGCCTGATCGAGTCGCACTCCTTGCGGACTCAGGTAAACAACCTTCGCTTCGCTCGATCCGCTGGCGGCGCGCGCACTTGCAAGCGCCTTACGCAACGGGTCGATCATCATCACCATGCCGGGACCACCACCATAGGGCCGGTCATCGGCCGATCGGTAATTGTCGCTGGCAAAATCCCGCGGATTCCAGGTCGCAATCTCCAGCAACCCGCGTTCGCGTGCGCGCCCTACCACTCCGATTCGCGCACAGCTTTCGATGAAATCCGGAAACAGCGTGATGACGTCGATGCGCATCGCGCGATTTCCACTTTTGCGCTCGTCCTTGAACGCGAAAATCGAGAAGCGGACATCCTGTCTGCACTCTTAAAAAAAACCACGAACTAAAATTCCGGATCCCAATCGACCGTCATCCGGGTCGCTTCGAAATCCACGTTCGCAACGTATTGACCCATCAGAAACGGAATCAGTCGCTCGCGCTTTTCATCCTTCACGATCAACACGTCGTTCGCACCGGTCGCGACGAGATGCGACACCTTGCCGAGCGAAACGCCTTCGATCGTGACGACCTCGAGTCCTTCGAGATCGGACCAGTAATACTCGCCGGGTTTGGGCGCCGGCAGAGCCGAACGCGTCACCCAGATTTCCGCCCCCGTCAGCGCCGCTGCCGCATCGCGATCCGCGATGCCGGGCAATTCCGCGACGAGGCCCTTGCCCTGGGCACGCCCTTGGCAAGCATCAATCGTTCTTTCACCAGAGGCAGACCGCAACAGCCAAGGCTGATAACGAAAGATCTGCATCCTTGGTTCGGTGTACGACTCGAGTTTCAACTCGCCCCGCACACCATGTACGCCTACGATCCTGCCGATCAGAACGAGTTTTTCGCCCGCCCCGCTCATGACGCTCAGGCAGCAGCAACCTGCTTGCCGGCTTCCTTGTAGAGCGATTTGACCTTTTCGGTCATCTGCGCGCCCTTGTCCATCCAGGATTTGACCTTGGCTGTGTCGAGCTGCAGACGCACGTCCTTGCCCGCGGCGATCGGATTGAAATAACCCAGACGCTCGATGTTGCGGCCGTCGCGCGCATTGCGCTCGTCGGTCACGATGATGTGATAGAACGGACGCTTCTTGGCGCCACCACGGGAAAGGCGAATCTTGACCATTTTAAGTCTCTGAAATTTCTGGAGTTTTTTCTT
>JBDSBK010000015.1:0-6183 GCA_039921645.1 Dokdonella sp. | reverse complement strand
TCGCGTTGGCGCCGCATCTGGATAACGAAGTGCCGTTGGACGCCGCAGGCATCGCATTGCTTGGCTGCGTATCAGCGTCGAATTGGATCGATTCCGAGGACCTCGTCCCCGCTCATGCGCTCGCAACCGTCGAAGACCTGATCCAGAAGGGACTTCTGGTTACTGCCGACGCCAGCACAAACGCGGTATCGGACCAGGCTATGCGCACCCGACACTGGCGACCGCTGTCGGCGGTCGCGCATCGCCATTCGCGCTGGCGCGGTGTCGATACAGAAATCGAAACGGAGCGTCTCGCGGAAATCACCGGAGGCGCAGTACTCGACCACCTCGGCACACCGCCGCCGCCGGCAATCCATTGCGGCCGTTCGAACCAGTCGGTCGCATTGCCGCGAGGCCGCCCGTCAGCACTGGACACATTGCTCGCTCATCGCGTGACCTGTCGCAATTTCGATACCACGCGTTCGCTCACGCTGGCTGATGTCGGCACAGTGCTGTATCGAACTTTCGGAGCCCGCGCGCAGGTCGAAGTCACCGGCGTGCCGGTGCTGAAGAAAGGCGTACCGTCCGCCGGCGGGCTGCACCCAACCGAGGCGTATCTGCTCGTGCAAAGAGTCGACGGACTGGCGCCGGGCCTTTATCACTACCATCCTGTCACGCATGCATTGGAAACCTTGCGCGAAGTGTCGCCTTCCGATGCGAAAGGGCTCGCGCGCAGCTTCGTCGCCAGCCAAGCCTGGTTCACGCAGGCACCATTGCAATTGGTCATGGCCAGTCGCTTCGAACGCAATTTCTGGAAGTACCGCAACCACGCCAAGGCTTACCGCGCAACGATTCTCGACGTGGGTCACCTGTCGCAGGTCTTGTACCTTGCGGCGACCGAGCTGGGGCTCGCCGCGTTCATCACGGCGGCGGTGAATGAAGGCGACATCGAGGACGCTTTTGGCCTGGATCCGATGGAACAGGGGGTGATATCAGTGAGCGGTTTCGGCCATCGTGGCAGCGAGCGAAACGAAATTGAGTTTGATCCGCTCAACGCCATTTGGCCCGCGTAGGAATATCCGAGCGACGCATTGCGTACGATGAAACATCGTCGAAAGGCGACGAGGGAACGCACTTTCGAATTTCGCGAATACCGCTTCCCATATGCCATGGTCACGAGCGTTGAATCGGATATCCTGGCCATGGTGTTCTGACGGCGCGACCGATGATGTCCGCGCGTCCTGCCTCGGCTTTCGCGTTTTGCTCTTCCAAAAACCCCGCTGCTCACCAAGCGATAAGACGTGACGCGTCATGCCTGCGCGCGAATTGACAGACGCAATGGCTGCACATGATCCGTCGTTGCCCGGCCTGTGAACTGACGTGCCTAATGTGACGCGTGCAAATGAGTCTCAGCCGGACGTGGGCACCGGTCCGAAAGCGCAACGGGCGGTCAATCGACGTTATGACGATGGCATGAAACTGGCAACCTGATCGCTTCCAGCGCAGAATCGCGCTTCATGGCAAGCGCAGGGGCAGGCCGTCGTCCGTGACAAACGTCGTTCCAGGCACGATTGAGGAAGGCACCGCCGAGGCGGTTCCGAACATCGCCACTTCTGTGCTGCGCACGCTCGTGCTGTGCGACCTCGTCGACTCGACTGCCTTGGTCGAACGTCTCGGCGACCAGCAAGCTGCCGAACTCTTCCGCAAGCATGATCGTCTCGCGCGTGCGCTGGTGCAGCAACACGGCGGCAAGGAGATCGACAAGACGGACGGCTTCCTGCTGATGTTCGAGCGGCCGATCCAGGCCGTTGCGTTTGCGCTCGCTTACCAGCGCGACATCGCCGCAATGAATGGCCGCGAGACGACCAAGCTTGCGACGCGCTTCGGCATCCATGTCGGCGATGTGGTGGTGTGGGAAAACGAGGCCGACGACGTCAAGCGCGGCGCCAAGCCGACCGAAGTCGAGGGCCTGGTCAAACCTGTCGCGGCGCGCCTGATGCAGCTCGCGCTACCGGGCCAGATCCTGCTCTCGGGTACCGCCTACGACATTGCGCACCGCGCGCAGGGCGAACTGGGCGAACACCTCGCGAACGTCTGCTGGCGTACGCATGGCCGCTACCGGTTCAAGGGTGTGCCGGATCCGGTGCCGGTGTTTGAAGTGGGCGAAACAGGCATTGCACCGCTGAAACCGCCGCCGTGGTCCGGCAAGGCATCGCGCGAGACGCCCATCTGGCGTCGTCCGCTCGGCATCGGTTTTGAACTCGGTGTTCTTGCGTTGCTGATCGCGGTACCGATCTTCTATCTGACCCGGCCGACGTCGGCGATCGCATTCGCGAACCGCGATTGGGTCGTCGTCGGCGACCTCAAGAACCTGACCGGCGCGAAGGTCTTCGACGATTCGCTGCAGACCGCGTTCCGCATCGGTCTCGAACAGTCGCGCTACGTCAACGTCGTGCCCGAGCTGCAGGTACGCGATGCGTTGAAACGGATGGAACGCGATCCCACGACCACCAAGGTCGACCGTGCCACGGGTTCCGAAGTCGCCGAACGCCAAGGCGCGCGTGCGCTGATCCTTCCGACGATCGCCGAAGTTGGCGGCCACGTTCGCATCACCGCCGAAATCATCGACCCGCGTACGCAGACCTCGGTGTACAGCGACTCTGTTGACGGCACGGACGAGCAGTCCGTGCTGCCGACCATGGATGACTTGCTCAAGAAGATGCGCGGCAGGCTGGGCGAATCGCTTGCAAGCGTCGGAGAGACGAGTGCGCCGCTGGCGGAAGTGACGACCAGGAACCTGGATGCGCTGAAAGCGTATTCGCTGGGCTCGCAAAGCGTGGCGAACGGAAAAGGCGGAGAAGCCCTTGCACTGTTCGATCAGGCCGTCACGCTGGACCCACAATTCGCGCAGGCTTATCTGGGTCTGGCGAACATCTACTACGGAACCGGCCAGAAAGCGAAAGCGCACGCGGCTGTCGTTAAGGCGACCGAGGATTTGAAGCGTCTCAGCGCGCGCGAGCGGCTGCATGCGCAGGGCTACGCCGCACTCTTCGAAACACCGCAAGTCATGCGCGAAAAATGGTCGTTGCTGGCGAAATTGTATCCCGACGATCTGGCAGGGCCACAAAACCTGGCGATGGTCATGTGGCAATTCGATAACGATCTGGTGCAAGCCACGCAGAACTTCCAGACAGTAACGGCAAGCCAGCACCCGCGACGTGGCTACGCATGGCTCTACCTCGGTGACATTCAGTTGGCGCAGGAGAAGATGGAGCAGGCGGCCAAGAGTTACGCATCGGCTCGCCAGACCGGTTCTCCGCAAAATTACCTGGACCCGATGAACCTGCTGATCGCAACGCGCGATTTCGCCGCCGCGGACCAGACGCTTGCGAAAGAAGATACGCACCACTACCCCTTCTTCGAGGTCGAAAAACAACTTCGCACTTCCGCCTTGAACGTCAGTCGTGGGCAGCTGCTGACAGCGCGAACGGCAGCGGAGTCGGCTGCCTCCATCGCAGGCGAAGCCAAACTCGAGGCCGCCCGTCAGCGTGCTCGCCTGGCTGTCGTTGCGATTGCTTTTGCCCAAGGCGATACCAAGGCGAACAACGGTCTGAAGGACTACGTGACCGAGGAACTGCGGCGCCTTGAATCCGCGGCGACGAACTATGACTCCAGCAGCTATGCGCATTTGAGCATTGCCGCGATGCTGGCTTTGCGCCACGACGATCACGCACTCGCGGACCGTGTACTTGCCGCGTTGAAATCAAAGATCGGGTCCAGCGACTATTTCAGTCTCGAGCAACCCTATCGAATTGCAGCGTGCGAAGCGGGGATCGAGCGGGATGCGGCGCAGGCGGTAACGTGCCTGGAGGCGTTGCTGTCCGATCATGCGTACTACCAGACCAGGGTTGCGTTGGTGCGTGCCTATCGTGCTGCAGGCAAGAACGAACTGGCGCGTACCTCGGCCGATTGGGTCGCACAACATCGTGGCCTGGCCACGGCCGAGTTTCTGGCAGAGTTTGCGGGCCAAGTGCCCAATCTCCTGGCCAGCGACGCGGCATTGGTCGACGCGGCAGAATTCGACTTGAAGGAAGGAAAGAGGGACACCGCACGCAAGGCGACAGCACAGCTGATGGATGCGTGGAAAAACGTCGAAGGCGACCCGCCGCTGATGCAGCGGGCGCGCCAGCTCAACGCAGCGCTACTTGCTCAGTAGGAACCATCCCATACCGACCTTGCCTTGGCAGTTCGCTTTGATCGTGTCGCGTTGTGACTGCAGCGCCTGTTTCGATGGAAGGTTGCGAACGGCGGGGACAGCGGCGGGATCCACCTGCACCCCCTGCTCTGCCAGTGCGCCTGCCGGATCGCCGAGAAACTTCTCCCTGAATTGATCATCGGAGCCAAGCCGATCCAGCAGCTTGTCGAGTTGCTCGGGTGTCGCTATGCCGTTGCTCATGATCCCCTTCCTCTACTGTTGGTGAAACGAACGAGCTGCCGTTTTTTAAGCTTAGGATGTCGCGTCACACAACTCCAGCGCCAGACCAGGGAATCTGATGAGTCCGAGTATGCGGGTGCGTCGCTGCACCGTGCTGCTGATCGAGCCAAGCGAGCGCCTGGACCTCGATCTTGTCGGTTTGTTCAACGGTGGCTGCGCACTCAAGGCCACGCTCCGATGGCTCGCTCTGGCCCCGCATCTCGATGAGAAAGTGGAAGTCGACGACGACGAAATCATCGCACTGCGCCAAGTGGGTGAAAGAGATTGGCGACGCGTCGACGAACTCATGCAGACGATGCCCGCTGCAGTACTGGAACGCCTGCTCGCCAAGGGTCTGTTGATCGGCGATGCTCCCGAGCATGGCGTTTGCTGCGCACGTGACGAACTCGTGCGAAACGCGCACTGGACACCGCTCGCGGCAGTCGCGCACTACTTCAGCCGCTGGACCAATGCCGACGTGGCGGACGACGTGCACATCACGCGCAACCGCTCGCTGAGCGACTTGATCACCGAGTACGGCTTGCCGCCATCACACCTCGTCGAACGCGTGCCCGCCGCCGAGCGTATCGGCCTGCCCCCGCCGCGCGAATCTGCACTGGACGCCTTGTTTCGCCAGCGCGCAACCTGCCGCAATTTCGACACACAGGCAGTTCTTGCAAGCACCGATTTCAGCGACCTGCTCAAGCGCATCTTCGGTTGCCATGCCGTCGCCGAACTGATGCCCGGCGTGCATGCGCTGAAAAAATCGTATCCGTCGGGCGGCAGCATGCACCCCCTCGAAGCCTACCTGCTGGTTCGGAGGGTCGAAGGTCTCGCGCCCGGGCTGTATCACTACCACGTCGTCGACCACGCACTCGAGCCGTTGTCCATGCTCGACACCGAAGCCGCCGGCGAACTCTCGCAACGTTTCGTCGCGGGTCAGGACTATCTTGCGGACGCGCCCGTGCTGGTCGCACTGGTTGCGCGGTTTGGCCGAACGTTCTGGAAGTATCGCAACCATCCGAAAGCGTATCGAACGATCGTGCTTGAAGCGGGCCATGTCTCGCAGAACCTGTACCTCGCGGCAACCGAGGCCGGATTTGGCGCGTTCATCACGGCTGCGATCAATGAAGTGGATATCGAGCAGGCCTTCGCTCTCGATTCCCTGCAGGAAGGTCCGATCGCGGTGTGCGGTTTCGGCGCACGTGCCGCGCAGCAGGCGACGATTGAATTCGACCCGCTACGCAGTATCTGGGACGAGCACGGACGGCTAAACGTTTCCCGATGAGGCAAGACGTTCAGCGCGGATGAGATCAACCCGGGCAAGGCCCGCCTGCATCGACCCAGCGCTTGAACGCAGCGACGAAGTCCGCATGCGGAATCGACACGGGAGCGCGTTCCTGCCCCGGGTTCCAGCCCCACAACACGAGCGGGTCGTGATCGACGTGTTCGAGCAGTGCTGGAAGATCCTTGCCGTTGTTGCCGTGCGTGTCCTTCAAGCGGACGCACAGATCATGTGCATCGAGACCGATGAACACCATCTTCTTGTCCGCAGGCGGCAGGTGCCAGTTGGGTGCGCCGGGCGGTACATGACCGCCATAACTCGCAGGCAGATTGGCGCTGCCGTGACAGGCGCTGCAAGGCATGCCTGGCGCACCCTTGCCGTCGACGCCGCGCTGCACGAACTGCGCGTGCGCGCGACCTTCATCGTATTGCAGGGGCTGATTGCC
>JBDSBK010000014.1:0-6590 GCA_039921645.1 Dokdonella sp. | reverse complement strand
TAGTTGCCATTCTTTACAGCGAGATCGCTCACGGTCAACGTGCCGTGACCCGTGTGCAGCACGGCGACGTGGTGCGCGGCGTCGATCGTCAGCGCGTGCGCGGTCGGGCCGCGCAAGGTGATATCGGCGACCGTGATCAGTCCCAGGTCGCTCGCGAGCGTGATCGTGCTGCACGCGAGCTGGCTCATGTCGATCACGTCTCCGGTGCCGGCGAGGCCGATCGCAGCACGCAAACTGCCGGTGCCGCTGTCCGCGCAGGTGCTCACGCTGCGCGTCGCTGCCGGTTGCTGCGGCGACATGGCCATTCTGGAACGATCGCGAAGACGCGCGAGGAACGCGGTCAAATCTTGCGCATGCGCATGCGCGTGCGCGTCAGCCGGCGCGCCAAAGACGCTATTGGAGAACGTCGACAGGCGATCTTCTGTCGCGCCGTCGGCGCTATTGGCGCTCGCCGCGTGCAGCCCGCCCGAACCGGGCAAAGTTGCGCAGATGCACAGCGCAAGCGGCGCAAGTCTCGAATGCCGGTTGTTTGACGTTGCGTGGTTCATCCGGGTCCCCTGATCATTGGCGGGACGACGTGTCCCCAACCATGGGTGAGTGGAAAACGGAAAACATCACGGCGAGGGGTCATGGCGCGAGCGCCGCGCTATCAAGGCCGGATACGTCCGCGGCTACTTCGAGGCGGCTGCCTCGCGCACCCGGTAACGCTCGCCGACAACGTCTACCACGGGCGGCTGATGCGCACGCTCGAACGCGCGATAACCCTGTTCGAGATTGCTCCAGAAATCGCCCCACGGTTGCTTGCGCCAGTCAGCGTTCGGCGGGTGGTCGAAGCGAAACGGAAACACGTGCACGTCGACGCGCGACTGTCCGCCACGCAGAGCAGCTTCGAGCAGGGTGTAGATCTCGTCGATCTGCGCATCGCCCATCGCGTAGCAGCCGATCGACACGCAGTTGCCATGCACCATGAGGAAGTTGCCGCTGCGACCATGCGCGCGATCGTAGGCATTCGGGTAGCCGAGGTTGAACGCGAGATGGAACTGGCTGGTCGGATTGAGTTGGCCGCGTCCGACCGAATAGAAACCCTCGGGTGATTGTCCGTCCCCTTGGCGCAGCTTGGGACCGAGTGCACCCGACCAGGTACAGATCGGATAGTTGCGAAACAGGACATAGGCTTCGCGCTTGCGCACCCACAGCTCCAGTTCGTGCTCGTGCTTGAAGATGCGCAAAAAGATCGGGTCGCCAAAGCGCAGGCCCACAGTCGCAAGATCGCGTTCCAGCGGCGGCCGCACCCGTTTCGTCGCGACGTCGGCACGATCGCCAACCGCAGCCAGGCGCATGTCTGCAGCGCGCGCCGGCTCGACCAGGATCGACGCGACCATGAGAGCGAATGACAGCCGTGCGAGGACCTTCGACATTTTCTTCATCTCGTGGCGACCTCTCCAGGGGTGGCGCGTGCGCCAAGCCGCGTGGCGCAGGATAGCTGGCGCCTGCACCCGGCGCCGACTGCCAGTCTCTGCGCAATCGCAGCGGGAATGGGAGCAACTGGCCTTACACTGCTCGCACTGACTTCACTGCGAAGGTACGCATGCTGCGACGCGCATGCCTGGGCTTGCTCGTATTGAACAGCGCCGTTGCGCTGGCTGTTCCCGCGCCATCGCAGCAGCCGTCGACCGCGCTGGAATGGCGCGCCTACCGCGAATTCACCAGCGCCGATGGCCTGCCGCAGAATTCAGTGACAGCCTTGCTGCAGGATGCCGACGGTTACGTCTATGCCGGCACCAACCAGGGTCTGGCGCGCTACGACGGCCAGCATTGGCAGAGTGTCGAGCTGCCGACCGGCGATCGAAGCTACGCGGTCGGCGCGCTCGCGCAGGCGCGCGATGGTGCGTTGTGGATCGGTACCGATGCCGTCGGTGCATGGCGCATCGCGGGCGATCAGGCGCAAGCGCTCGACCTGCCCGGCGCCCACGGTGCGATCGGCGCATTCTGGGAAGCGCCGGACGGCCGCATGTGGCTCGCTGCGGATGAAGGTCTGTTCCGCTGCGCATGGCCGCGATGCGAGCGCATCGAAGCGCTCGGCGCAGCCGGCGCGCGCAGCGTGTTCGGCGAGACCATCGATGGTGAATTGCGTCTGTGGGTCGGCACCAATTTCGAGGGCGTGATCCAGCTGCGTGATGTGGAAAGCGCGGTGCCGCGGCGCACCGGGCTCGTGCTCGGGCGCGAACAGGGCCTGCCGAACAATGTGGGTCTGTCGATGACGCGTTTCGCTGGCGACCTGTGGATCGGCAGTGGTCGCGGTCCCGCGCGTTACGATGGCAAGGTCCTGCACGTGTACGGCGAGGAAAACGGATTTCCGACCGCGATGGTGTTCGCGCTGCAAGCCGATACCGATGCGCAGGGGCAGCCGGTCCTGCTCGCCGCGTTGCGGCCCGGCGGACTCGCCGAAATCCGCCCGGACGGTCGCTGGCGACTCATCGACACGCGCCATGGCCTGCCCTCGAACGCCGTGCACAGCCTCATGCGCGAGCGCTACCGCGGCGCATTGTGGATCGGCACGATGACCGCGGGCGTCGCGCGCGTCGAACGCGATCGCTGGACCTTGTTCGACGAGCGCATGGGTCTGCCCGATCGCATCGTGCTCGGTGTGGGCTGGTCGGCCCCGAGTCGCACCTTGTGGGTCGGTACCGCCGGCGGCGCAGCACGCTGGGATGCCGATCGCTTCGTGCCGCTGCTGCCGCCCGGTCACAACGCGCAACTCGTGCACGGCCTCATCGATGCGCCCGACGGCAGCCGCTGGATCGCACATGCGCGCGGTTTGCAGCGCTGGCGCGGCCATGCGCTTGAACTCGATTTCACCGTCGACAACTCGAAGCTGCCGGGTATTTCAGTCGAGCAGATCGCGCTGCGCCGCCGCGGCGATGGTGGCTTCGACATCTATGCCGCAACCGGTCACGGCCTCGCGCGCTGGAGCGCGGAACGCGGCATCGAGCGCATCGACAACGTGCCCGGCATCGATCACGAAACCGGCATCAACGGACTCGCTACGCTTCCCGATCCCGTCAAACCGTCGACGGATGTGCTGTGGGCAGCCACGAGCACCGGGCTGGCCCGGCTCGACGACAGCGGATGGACCGTCGTCGAGGCGTCGTGCCTGGCAAGCCTCGTACCGTTTCGCGTGGAAGCAGGCGAGCGCGCCGGGCATGAAATGCTCTGGCTCGCATCGCGCAGCGGTTTGCGTCGGCTGGACGCGGACGGAACCTGTGTCGCGTACCCGGCCGCGCGCACGCTTGGCGCATTGACCCACGTGCGCCGTGCGGGCGAATTCCTCTATGTGTTCGGCGCGCGCGGCGCGATGCGCTTGCTGCGCGAAGGTCCGGTCGATCAGGAAGGCCAGTTCTACGGCGCGGAAGCGGGCTTGCTGAGTCCCGAAGTGGCGGACAGTGCCGTCGATGATCGCGGTCGCGTATTCGGTGCGACCACGGCGGGACTCGGCGCTTTTGCGCAGGCGCCACCTTCGAGCGCCGCGCTCGCGGCGCCCGCCGCGCCTTTGCGCCTGACCGCCGCGCATTGGGGCAGCAAGGCCACACCGCTGGAGGCGGGCGTGCTGTTGCCGCCGGACGACAACGGCGTGCGCTTCGAGTACAGCCTGTTCGCCTTCGACCGCGAATACGCGGTGCGCTATCGCACGCAACTGCAAGGTCTCGAAGACGACTTCGGTGCATGGACCGCCGACGCCGTCGCGAGCTATCCACGCCTGCCACCGGGTGCGTATCGCCTGCGCGTGCAGGCGCGCGACGCGGACGGCGTGGCGGCGAAGCCGCTCGACGTTTCCTTCGCCGTCGACGCGCACTGGTGGCAGCGCGTGTGGATCCTCGCAGGCGCCGCACTGTTGCTGTTCGCGGGCAGTCTCGGCATCGGCCGCTGGCGCCTGCATGTCGCCAGTCGCCGTGCCGTCGCGCTGGAAATGGAAGTGGCCGCGCGCACGCAGGAACTGGCCGCCGCAAACGCGCGCCTCGAACAGGTCGCGGTCACCGATCCGCTGACCGGCCTCAAGAACCGCCGTTACTTCGCCCTTGCGGTTGCCGCGGAAACCGAACGCGCGCGGCGTGCGCCCGACGGACAGATGCTGCTCGTCGCGTTGCTCGACGTCGATCATTTCAAGCGCATCAACGACGGCCACGGGCATGACATCGGCGACGACGTGCTGGTCGAAGTCGCGCATCGCCTGCAGCGCGCCGCACGTGCCGGCGATATCGTGCTGCGCTGGGGCGGTGAGGAATTCCTGCTGTTGCTGCGCGACATCGACCGCGCCGCCGCCGATGTACCGCTGCGACGCCTGCTGGCCGAACTCGGCGATGCAGCGATCGTCGCCGGGACGCATCGCATCGACGTCACCGCGTCGATCGGCGCGATCGGTTATCCGACCCATCCGGCGCGTCACGCGGATCTCGATCTGGAGCATGCGATCGCACTCGCCGATGCGGCGCTGTATCGCGCCAAGCGCGAGGGGCGCAACCGCGCGATGATCGTCGACTTCACGTCGGGCAGCGGCGAACCTCCGTGCCTGCCGGTCACGCGGGACGCGCTGGCGACGTTCTGAGCCATTCGATCCGGAGTGATCAGCCTGGCGCGATCCGCGCCGCAGCATCACGCACGCCGCGCCTCGGCTATGATCCTCCGCCACCTTCGGAGGACACGATGAGCCTGCTCGCGCAACTGACGCGTCACAAGTCGATCGAACAATTGCAGGCCGAAGTCGGCACGCGCAGCGATTTTCGCCGCGTGCTCGGGGTGTGGCAGCTCACCGCGATCGGCATCGGCGGCATCATCGGCGTCGGCGTCTTCGTGCTCGCCGGCCAGCAGGCCGCGCTCAATGCGGGTCCGGCCGTCGCGCTCGCATTCATCATCGCCGGCATCGCGAGCACCGCGGCGGCCCTGTGCTATGCGGAGTTCGCCGGCCTCATCCCGGTCACCGGCAGCGCCTACACCTATGGCTACGCGGTGCTCGGCGAATTCATCGCGTGGCTGATCGGCTGGGACCTGCTGCTGGAGTACGCACTCATCGTCGCCGTCGTTGCGATCGGCTGGTCCGGCTATGTGCAATCGGCGTTGGCGAGCATGGGGATGAGCTTGCCGATCTGGGCGCAGGGTGCGATCGGCACCGGCGAGGGCCGCGTATTCAACCTGATCGCCGCACTGGTGACGCTCGCGGTAGCCGCGCTGCTGATGTTCCGCACCGAATGGGGTGCACGCTTCAACACGTTCGTCGTCGTGATCAAGGTCGCCGCGGTCATGCTGGTGATCGGCGTCGGCGTGTTCTACATCAATCCTGCGAACTGGCACCCGTTCATTCCGGAACGCGTCATCGGCGCCGACGGCGTCGGCCACTTCGGTTTCAACGGCATTGCGACCGCGGCCGCGGTGGTGTTCTTCGCGGTGTTCGGCTACGACACGCTGACCACTGCGGCGGAGGAGTCGAAGAATCCGCAGCGCGATCTGCCGCGCGCGGTGCTGCTGTCGCTCGGCATCTCGATGGCGATGTATCTGGCGGTGTCGATGGTGCTGACCGGCATTGCGCACTATTCGACGCTGAATACCGAGGCGCCCGTAGCCGATGCGTTCAAGGGTCTTGGGCTGACCTGGATTGCAGGGATCATTTCCGTGTCGGCGGTGTTCGGGCTGCTCAGCGTGCTGTTCGCGTTCATGCTCGGCGCCGCGCGGATCTGGTTCGCGCTGTCACGCGACGGCCTGCTGCCGGGCTGGTTCGCGAAGGTGCATCCGACCTACGGCACGCCGCATCGCCCGACCATTGCGCTCGGCGTATTCACCGCGCTGGTGGCGGGATTCTTCCCGCTCGGCGAGGTCGCCAAGCTCGTCAACATCGGCGTGCTCTCCGCGTTCATCGTGATCTGCAGCTCGGTGATCCTGCTGCGCATCCGCAAGCCCGAATTGCCGCGCGCGTTCCGCACGCCACTGGTGCCGCTGATTCCGCTGATCGGCATCGTGTTCTCGATCTGGTTGCTGTCCGAGCTGGCCGCCATCACCTGGCTGGTATTCCTGGTGTGGCTCAGCCTCGGCCTGCTGATCTATTTCGGCTATGGCATCCGCCACAGCAAGCTTTCCGGGCAACGCTGAAACGGTTTGTGAGAGAATTGCGATCACGCGCCCGTAGCTCAGCTGGATAGAGTACTTCCCTCCGAAGGAAGGGGTCGGGGGTTCGAATCCCTCCGGGCGCGCCACTCAAGCCCCTCGGTTCTGCGACACCGCGGCGCGCATGCGCCGCACGGCCGGTGCATCCCGATGCTGGCGCTTGTCCGCCGCCACGGCTACCGCAATGCCTCATGCAATGCAGCCGGCCAAGTTCAAGCGCTCGTCGCTCCGCCGCGCCATGGCCGAATACCATCCGCCCTGCGTCCGCTCGCCGAAATGGAAGCGCCGAAGCGAATGAATGCGGATGTTCCTTCGCGCGAATGCCTGCGCCACGGACGCGCAATCCACATCCGGCCTGGCGATCACAGCGGGGTGCATGCCGCGAGCGGAACTCGCCTTCGTAGTCGTCCTCGACTACAGCGCCGCGCGGGGTAATG
>JBDSBK010000013.1:0-3791 GCA_039921645.1 Dokdonella sp. | reverse complement strand
GCATCGAAGCCGTCGCGAAAGATCACGTCGCTCGGAATCGTGCTGGCACGCCGATAGCGCAAAAGGTGCACGCGGCGGTGGTTGAGCAGATCCACGCCCGAGGTCGCGACCACCAGGAAGCTGTCGGGTGTATCGACGACGATGCGGTGATAGCTGGTGCTGGCGAGACCGAGCAGAAGCTGCCCGCTCGCGATGAAACCGCTGGCGAATTGTCCATCGCTCATGCGCAGCGCGATCAGCGATGCATCCGCGCCATCGACGCCGATCTGGTGCGTCTGCGACGACATCACGGCGAGCACGATGCTGTCGTTCTCGAGCACGGCAGCGCCACCCGCACGCACGTCGACATTGCTGTAGCCGACCGTGCAGCACGGATCCAGCCAGCTCGGGTCGTAGCTCCCTTGCGTGTTGAGTCGCTGGATGTATTCGCGCTGGCTGGTCCCTTGCGCATTGGTCAGGGTCCAATCCATGTTGACGATGACGCGACCGTCGGCCTGCAAGGCGAGACCGCGCACGTCGCAGCGGATATTGCCGGGCGATTGCGTGAAGCTGTTGATGTAGGCGACGCCGCCGTTGCCGAAGCTGCCGTCGCGCTGGCCATCGCCGAGCAGGCGCACGACGATGCACGCGCCATCGTCGGTGGCGTTGAGGCCGAAGGTGACGCCTCCACCGATCAGTATGCGTCCGAGCGGATCATGCACGACGGCGTTCGCGCGCGCGGCGCGGCGGCGGGAACACCGTGTACGGATTCGGATCGATCACTTCCTTGCCGTTGCCGTTGAAGCCGGTATCGAGGCCGCACTGCGGCTGGATGCGGGCGACGCCGATGCGACTTTCGCCACCGCCCGACGCAAGCGTCCCGACCATGACCTGGCGACCTACGAAGTCCTGCGAGAATGCGCCCATCACGTCGTCGATCGCCGGCGGCGCGAGGTCGAAGAACACCTGCTGCGTGTAGCCGGCGTTGCACCCGCTGTAGCCGGACGTACCGTCGGGCAGGCTGCGCCAGATGCGGAAGTCGATGTCGTTGCCGCTCGGCCGGAAACTGGTCCCCAGCGTCAGCGAATTGTCGAGCGATAGGCCGAGACCGGCTAGGTTCCACATCCCCAGCGTGAACGGTGTGTAGGCGCCCGCACCCGGTGCTCCGGGCACGACCTGGCCGTTCGCGTCGAACCAGTTGACCGCGGCAACCTGGCTGGTGCCGTCGCGAAGTTGCGTCGCGATCGCCCACTTGCCGTCGGGCATGCGCGCCGCCCACGCGTCCACCGCATCCCACTGGTAGCCATTGCTCGCCGGCCACTCGTAGGTGGCGATGCCGCCATTGCCGAAATACGGATCGAGGACAAACGTCTGCGCCAGACTGGTGGAACTCAGCAGCGTCAGCAGCAAACCTGCCGATCGGGTAGCGGTGTTCATGATGTACTCCATTGGTGTACGACTCTATCTACGCAAAGGGGTGGCGCATCCCCTAATGCAGTAGTTGGGCGCCCGATGAATTCGTCGTCAAGCTCGATGCACTGCATACCCATCGTCTGCACGGTGGGAGCGGCTTCAGCCGCAATGCTGGCAGCGATGCGTTCTCGAAGCGGTTTCGTGAATGCCGTGCGCGGCGGGATTTCCGGACTTCGCCAAGCTGTATTTGTATCTGGGCGTCCTTCATGACGACAAGCGCCCCGACTTTGACGAAAACGCGCCCGCCAGCAAGCCGTGAGGCGCCATAATCAACGCGCCGGACACGCGCGCGAAACCGCTGCATTGAATGCGCGCGGCCGTCCCCGGCTCCGGGGGTGCGTTGGAAACCGACATCGCTTCGTTCACCGCGGTCGCGCATCCGGATGTCACCGATCGCGATACGATCGTCATCGGCGCGGGACCGGCCGGTCTTGCCGTCGGAGCCTGCCTCACGCGTGCCGGCATTGCGTGTGTGATCCTCGAACAGGACAACACCGTCGGCGCGACCTGGCGCCGGCACTACGACCGGCTTCACCTGCATACCGACAAGGCGCACTCCGCGCTTCCCTTCATGCCGTTTCCCGGGCATTACCCGCGCTACCCGTCGCGCCTGCAGGTGATCGACTACCTCGAGGCGTACGCGCGGACGTTCGAACTGGAACCGCGATTCGGTCAGCAGGTCGCGGCGGCGCATCGTGAAAATGGTTGCTGGCGTGTGAAGACGCAGGATGCCTGCTACCACGCGTCGAATCTCGTTGTCGCGTCCGGCTGCAACCGCGAGCCTTGCGTTCCGACGTGGCCCGGACAAGCCGATTTTCGCGGCGCCGTGCTGCATGCATCGCACTATCGAAACGGCCAACCGTTCAACGACCAAGCCGTGCTGGTGATCGGTTTCGGCAATTCGGGCGGCGAGATTGCGATCGATTTGCACGAGCACGGCGCACGACCGAGCCTCGCCGTGCGCGGCGCGGTGAATGTGATTCCACGCGAGTTGTTCGGCATCCCGATCCTTGCGATAGCGATCGCACAACGCACCCTGCCGCCACGCTGGGTCGATGCCTTCAACGCGCCGATCCTGCGCGCCGTGATGGGCGATCTCGCACGCTTTGGCCTGCGCAAACCGTCGCGCGGACCCATGCAGCAGATCCAGCGCGATGCGCGCATTCCCGTCATCGATGCAGGCACGATCGATTTGATCAAGCGCGGTGCGATCCGCGTTTGTCCCGGCGTCGAACGCTTCACCGAAACGGGCGTCGTGTTCACCGACGGCAGCCACGCCGACTTCGATGCCGTGATCCTCGCAACCGGCTATCGTCCACGCGTGAATGCCTTCCTCGAAGGCGCGTCGACGGCATGCGACGACCAAGGGACGCCCTCATCGAGCGGATGTAAAACATCCGTTCCCGGATTGTATTTTTGCGGATATCACATCGCATCGACGGGCATGCTGCGCGAGATCGGACGCGAGGCCCTGCGTATCGCGTCGGCCATTGCGCGAGTAGCCTGAGCGCAGCCGCGACACGCTTCCCTTGCCTGGCGTAGATTGAGCAGACGATTCGGTCCGCCCAGGCAGCTGGCCCGGGGCGTCCAAACGACAACGCAAGTTCACAGGAGAGGAACAGCCATGTCATCCTCGCGCGTCTGGTTTCTGTTTGTGATTGTGCTCGCCACTGCTGCGCTGGTGATTTTCGCAACGGGCCAATCGCTACCTGCGTTGATGGCGTCGCACTTCGCGGGCTCCGGTCAGGCGAATGGGCAGATGCCGCGCAATGCGTATCTGACGCTCATGATCGGCGTGGCGACTGGCCTGCCGCTCGCGATCACGGCGTTGCAATCGCTCGTGCTCGGCTCGGGCGTACGCATCAATCTTCCCCATGGCGCGTACTGGCTGGCGCCGCATCGGAAGGCGGCGACGCTCGCATTCCTGCGCAACCAGTCGATGTGTTTCGGCGTGATGCTTGCCGCGTTCGTTTGCTTCGTGCACCTGTGCGTCGTCGATGCCCACCAGGTGGTTCCACCACAGCTGTCATCGCGCATGTTCCTGTCCGGACTGGCGGTTTACGTACTCGCGACCGTGATCTGGGCCATCGCGTTCTTCGTTCGCTTCAGGCGCCCGGACTAGTCGCCGAACGATCATCGACCAGAAGCCCGGCGAAGCGAGCGCGCATGGCGTCGCCTCGACATTGCGATACGGTCGCCGCGATGCAATCAGTGCGCGTCGGGCACGTGCTCGCGCTGGCCATTGCCGTTGATCCCCGCCATCAGGCGGTCGGTCCAGGCAATGCCGATCGCCGATGCGATGAATACGCAGTGGATGATCGTCTGCCACATCACGCCGG
>JBDSBK010000012.1:0-2914 GCA_039921645.1 Dokdonella sp. | reverse complement strand
GCGTGCATCCACTAATCCGGATATGCCCATGCGCGCGCGTCCCCGCCCGAGCAGTTCTTGCGTTGCCTTCGAAGCGGCGATGCGCGCGTGCGCGCCTGCCGCGTGTGCAACGCTGTCGCTGGCGCTCGTCCTTGCAGCGGCAATCTTCGTCCCGCGGCCTGCGTGTGCAACGGAGACCGCGATACTGGCGAATCCCGCCGCGATGCCGGGCAACGAGCTGGCCTACACGCTCGATGTCGACGGCATGCGTATCGTGACGGGAAGTCCCGGCGAAGCGTCATCCACCGGCGCGGCGTATGTATTCGATTGCGCGAGCCAGCCTTGTGCCTCGCCCGTCCGCGTCGCGTCCAACGACCTTGCGGCAGGCGATCGGTTCGGCGCGACGGTTGCGCTGTCGAGCGACACGCTTGCGATCGGTGCGCCAGGGCAGCAGCCCGCTGCCATCTACGTTTTCGTGCGCAGTGGTTCGCTGTGGACGCAGCAGGCACGGCTGGTCGCGAGCGGCGCAGCGGCGAGCGACGGCTTCGGACGATCGCTCGCACTGGAGGGCGATCGTCTGGTTGTTGCCGCCGCCAACGCGGACAATCGAACCGGCGCCGCCTATGTATTCAGTCGCAGCGGCGCCGTGTGGACGCAACAGGCGCGCATCAACGCGACCGATGGCGTCGCGGGCGACGCGTTCGGTCGCAGCGTCGCCGTCAGCGGAGACACCATCCTCGTCGGCGCGCCATTGAAAGCGGCAGTCGCGGGAAGTTTCGCGAACGGTGCGGCGTATGCATTCGTGCGCACCGGAACCTCGTGGCCGCAACAGGCCAAGCTGGTCGCATCGGCGTCGGCGGACGGCGACAGTTTCGGTTCGTCGCTCGCGATCGAAGGCGACCGCGCGATCGTCGGCGCGCCTCTCGCGGCGAATCGCGCCGGCAGCGCCTACGTATTCGGTCGCAGCGGGACCGTCTGGACGCAGCAAACGCAACTCACTTCCGCACCGAGCGCATCTGGCGACCGATTCGGCTGGTCGGTCGCATTGAGCGGAAATCAAGCTGTCGTTGGCGCGCCGTATGCGCTGGACAGTTGCGGCGCGAGTTACACGTTTGCGAACTCGGCATCCGTGTGGACGCAGACGGCTGGCGCATCGATCGGAACGTCGACACATGGCGACCTCGCAGGATGGGCGGTCGCGGCCGACCAGGGACGTTGGGCGATCGCCGCACCCGGCAACGACGGGCCCCTGCAACACGTCGGCGTCGCATTCTGGTTTGATGCGGTTGCTGCTGCCGATTCGGTCTTCCGCGACGGTTTCGATGCCGGTGGCACGGTCGCTTGTGTGGCCAGTCGCTGAAGTGAGCCACCGCCAGCTGAGCGGAGCGAGCTTGTCCTGAGCGGCATCGTCTGCGTTGCAGCCGTCGGCAAGCGGGTGAGCGCCTGGAAATTCGCGAGCGTCGGACGCGACGGCAAAATGAGCGAGGCTTGAAGCGGCACAAACCGTCGGACTTCGTCAGGCCGGGAGCGCATCACGCGCGTACCGGATGCTGGTTGCGGCGGCTCTAATCGAGCAGCCCGTGCTTGACCGCATAGCGGATCAACTCCGCCGTATTGCGCGCACCCAGCTTGTCGAGCACGCGGAAACGATGATTTTCGGCGGTCTTGGTGCTGGTTCCCAGTTGCTTCGCGATCTCCTTGGTCGTCAGGCCCTCCGCGATCAGATGAAACACCTCGCGTTCGCGCGCAGTGAGGTCGCGGTATGGGTCCTCGATCGGCGTGTTCGGCTTCTGCACCTGCTGTGCGAGCACCTTCGAGGCGTGCGCACCGAAATAGCCGCGACCGCCGGCGAGTGCGCGTACCGCTGCGAGCAGGTCGTCGGTTGCGCTGTCCTTGAGCAAAAAGCCCGAGGCGCCGGCGCGCACCACGTGCACGACATATTCCTCTTCCGCGTGCATGGTCAGCACGAGCACGCGCGTGTCTTCCAGTTCCTTGTGCAGGCGGCGCACGACTTCGATGCCATTGAGCTTCGGCATGGAAATGTCGACGACGACGACATCGGGCCGCGTCGCCATTGCGAGTTCCACTGCGCTGATGCCGTCCGCGGCCTGCGCGACGACCTGGCAATCGCCGCTGGCGTTGAGCAGCGCAACCAGACCTTCGCGCAGGATCGTGTGGTCGTCGGCAACCAGAACGCGAATGGTCTTGCTCAAGGCGTGGGCTCGTCGTCGGAATAGGGCAGGATGACGCGCAACTGCAGGCCTTCGCCGGGTTGCGAAATCAGCGAGAAACGGCCGCCGAACAGGCGCACGCGTTCGCGGATGCTGGCAAGTCCGGTGCTGTGTCCGTTGCTGGACTTCGCGAATGCAGCGGCGACGTCGCAGCCACAGCCGTCATCGACGATGAGCAACTGCAGCTGATCGGCGCGGTGGCTGAGGCGCAACACGACGTTTCGCGCCTGCGCATGTTTTTGCGCGTTGGCCAATGCTTCCTGCGCAACGCGAAAAAGCAGGGTCGAAAGATCGCTGTCGACGCGGAAAGGCAATGCGCCGACTTCGACCTCGATGGAACACTCGCCTCCTTGCGCCGTGTGTCGCGCGAGCCAGCGCAACGCGGCCTCGAGACCCAGATCGTCGAGGATCTGCGGGCGCAACAGGCGCGACAGCGCGCGGGTTTCCTGGATCGCCACCTCGCACAGTTGCTGCGCCTGCTGCAGCGAACCGTTGCTGCTGGCGACGACGGCTTCCGAGCGCGCCATCACGTCGAGTCGATGGCGCAACGCAGTCAGGTGTTGGCCGATCCCGTCGTGCAGCTCGCGCGCGAGTCGACGGCGTTCGTCTTCCTGTACGCGCCACACCGAGCGCGCCAGCTGCTTGAAGTGTTGTTCGCCGGAATGCAGCTGCGCGAACAACTGCTCCTGCTGCTCGCGCAGCCG
>JBDSBK010000011.1:0-8549 GCA_039921645.1 Dokdonella sp. | reverse complement strand
GCAAGGCGACCTGCTCGGCAGCATGTTCAACGAATTCGCTCGGGAATCACCGCCGCTTTACGAGGCGCTGATCGGCGAACGCGATCGCTACATGACGGCTCGCCTGCGCGAGCAGGCCCTCGGCAGCACGGCACGGCGTGTCCTGGTCGTTATCGGCGCCGGGCACCTGGCAGGCATCGAACGCGAACTGACCTCGCAAAACGAGATCCCGCGGCCGTTGATCGACAAATTGTCGAAGCTCCCGCCCGCCTCGCGTTGGCCGAAATGGTTTGCGCTGGCCGTGTTCCTCGTGATTGCGGGCGCGATCGGTTTCGCCTTCACCCGTGGCGTGCGCGCGGGCACCGACGCCCTGGTTGCATGGACTCTTTTCACCGGCGGTTTCGCCGCGCTCGGCGCGATCGCCGCCGCTGCGCACCCGCTCAGTGTGCTCGCTGCGTTCATCGCGGCACCGCTGAAGCCGTTCCGTCCCGGTATTCCAGCATCTGCGATAAGTGCCGGCGTCGAAGCGTGGTTGCGCCGTCCGCGCGTGGCCGATTTCGACAGTCTGCGCGACGATGTAGCGCACTGGACCGGCTGGTGGAAGAACCGCATCGCACGCACCCTGCTGAACTTCATGTTCGTCACCCTGGGCACCATCATCGGCGAGTACGCCGCCGGCTTCCACATCATCAAGAATCTGTTCTGAAGACCCTGCCGATGAAATTTCCAAGCTTTCTGCGCAAACCCCGCTGGCTGTCCAAGGATTCCGCGACGCGCCTGCTGGGCGTCCTGCACGATACCGACGGCGACCTCGTTGCCAACCTGGGCCGACTCGCGCGCGAGGACGCCGATGCAAGCGTCCGCCTTGCCGCGATGAAACGCCTCGCCGATCCGGGTATCGCGCAAGGCGTTTCGCACGACGACACCGACCCGGCCGTTCGCGCCCAGGCGCGCGTGCTGTGGATCGACCTGCTGACGGGTACGCACGCGTCCTCGCCCCCGCTTGCCGAGCGCGTGCGTTTGCTGAAGGCGCAGGATGAGAGCGAGTTGATCGAGCACATCGCACGGCGCGCGCGCGAACCCGAGCTTCGGCGAGCTGCGTTGGAGCGCGTCACCCGTCCGGCGCTGTTGTTCGATCGCGCGGTCGAGGATGCCGACGCCGACATCCGCATCGGCCTGGTCGAACGCATCAGCGACGAAGGACAACTCGCACGCCTGGCCGAACGCGCGCGCAAGACCGACAAGCAAGTCAGTCGACGTGCGCGTGAACGCATCGAGATCCTGCGCATCGGGCGCGGAGATGGCGCGCCCCTCGAGCAGCGTGCCCGCGTGTTGTGCGAACAGCTCGAACAATTGCTGCGCGCACCGCGTCATGTCGATGTGGAAGCCGATATCGCCAAACGCTGGGTCGACGTCGAAGCAGCCGCTCCCGAGGCGTTGCGTGCACGTTTCCGTGCAGCGCAAGCCTTGCTCGTGGTGAGCCGGGCACCGCCAGCGCCAAAGCGCGAACAGGTGACGGAATCGCCGATCGAATCACCGGCTGAAGACGTGACCGCGCCTGACGCCGGAGCTGCCGAAGCCGTCGATCCGGAAGGCGAAAAGGATGTCGACGTCATCGAGTCCGACATCAAGGTCGATTCGGTAATTGCACCGCTGATCGCACAGGCGCGTTTTGCCGCGTCTCTCGATGAAGCCAACGCGGAAAAGAAACTCCGACTCGAACGGCAACAGGGTCTGCTCGGTGAACTCAGGGAAGCGTTGATCGCGATCGACGTGGCGATCGATTCGGGTGCCAGCGCGCAGGCGCACGCGGCAAAGGTTCGCGCCGATGATCTGCGCCGAAGCATGGATGCATCGTTGCCTGCGGCCGTTGCCCAGCAAGCGGCTGCGATCGAGACGCGCTATGCAGAGCTCAGTCGCTGGCAGCACTGGGCCGACAATCATCGTCGCCGACAACTTTGCGAAGAGATCGAAGCGCTTGCGACGACCGGCATTCACCCGGATGCGGTCGCCACCCGCGTTCGCGAGGCGCAGCTCGAGTGGACGCGCCTCGATGCGATCGAAGGCCGCGACGCGGCCAAGCCGGGGGGCCTCGCACGGCAATTCCACGCGGCGTGCCGCGCGGCGCTCGCACCGACGCAGGCGTATTTCAGGAAGCGGGGGGAATTGCGTCAATCGCACGTGCAACTGGTGACCGCCCTGCTCGATCGCGTCAGTGGCCTTGGCGAAGACACCAGCGACTGGAGCACGATCGGCACGCTTCGGCGCGAATTGGTCGAGGCGTTGCGCGGACTCGACAGCGTCGAACCACGCGATCGCAAAGCATTGGCGCAGCGTTTGAAAGACGGCCTGACCGGCCTCGACGCACGCATCGCACGCCGCGACGAAGACGTCGCGCGCGCGAAGTCCGTCCTGATCGCGCAGGCTGAAACGCTCGGCCAAGGCCCTGCGCAGCGAGGTGCGGTAGCCGCCGCGCGCGAGTTGCAGCAGCGCTGGCAAGCTGCGGGCAACGGTCGCCGCGCAAAGGATCAAGCGCAGTGGAGCGCGTTTCGAGCGGCGATCGATGCCGTGTTCGCGAAACTCGACAGCGAACGCAACGAGCGCACCGCGCGCGACGCGGAGGAGCGCACGCAGGCCGAATCCATGTGCGCGGAAATGGAAGCGTTCGCGCACGCGGACACGCCGCCGGAACGCAATGTCATTGCCCGCTTGCAGTCGGCATGGAGCGCCATGCGTGTGCGCGATGAAGCCCTTTCCCGTCGTTTCGCGGATGCACAGACGAAGCTGCAGGATGCTGGCGCGCGCCGCGAGCGCGAGCGTCGACATGCGCAATACGATATCTGGCGTGAGCGCTATCGGCTGTGTCGCTCCGTCGAGCAATCTCCTGATACCGCTGCAGAGATGCAAGCTGCGTGGGTGGCGATGCCGCAAGGCGAGATCGCTTCGACCGAGCTGTCTTCACGATTTGAAGCTGCCATTGGCACGGTCGAGGCGCTCGCGGACGATGATGAAGCGGACCTGCACGATGTATTGATCACCATCGAAGTGCTTGCGGGTATCGAATCGCCAGCCGAAGACCTGGAGCGACGGCGTGCGTTGCAAGTCGATCGCCTGTCGGCGCGTCTGCGCAGTTCAACGGCGTCGATGTCGACCGAGCAGGAACTTGTCGATCTGCTGACGCGCTGGACCTCGATTCAGGCACGATCGGACGAATTGGACCGGCGTCTCGAACGCGCGCTTGCCGGTGTGCTCGACACGCTGCCGTGACAGTCGAAACACTTTCGCTGGAGGAAGCGTTCGCGCGAACACGTGCTGCGCAAGCGCGTGAGCCGTTCCCCGATTGGCCGACACGCGCGCGTCGCTTGCGTTCCCTCGCCGCGCTCATGCGCGATCATCGCGACGCCATCGTCGCTGCGATTGCCGCGGACTTCGGGCGGCGACCGGGCGAGGAAACCGATCTGCTCGAGATCTTCCCGAGTCGATCCGGTATCCGGCATGCGCTCAAGCATGGGCGACGCTGGATGCGATCACGCCGGCGCTGGGCGGGGTTCTGGTTCCTGCCCGCGCGAACGGAAGTGCGCCCGCAGCCAGTGGGGGTCGTCGGCATCATCGTGCCGTGGAACTACCCGCTGTATCTGGCGATCGGGCCGATGACGGACGCACTCGTAGCCGGCAATCGCGTGCTGGTGAAGATGAGCGAGTTGACACCGCGTTTTTCGACGTTGTTTGCCGAACTCATCGGAAAGGCTTTCGCACCTGATGAAGTCACTGTCATCAACGGCGACGCCGACGTCGCGAAAGCGTTTTCCGGCTTGCCATTCGATCACCTGCTGTTCACTGGTTCAACGGCCGTTGGACGCGAGGTCATGCGCGCAGCCGCAGCGAACCTGACCCCGGTGACGCTTGAGCTCGGTGGCAAGTCGCCGGTGATCCTCGGTCCGAACGCGCGCTTCGAGCACGCCGTCGAGCGCATCGTACTCGGCAAGTTGCTCAACGCTGGCCAGACCTGCATTGCGCCGGACTATGTACTGCTCCCCCGTGCTCAAGTCACCACGTTTATCGAAGCGGCACGAACTGCCACCGCGCGGCTGTATCCACAGCTTGCAGCGGGCGGCCAATACGCAAGCATGGCGACCGATCGACATCATTCACGGCTGACTGCGTTGCGCGACGACGCAGTCGCTGCAGGCGCCAGCGCGCACCCGCTCGCAGAGATTCCTGCGAGCGGCGAAACCCGCATCTTTGCGCCGACTCTGCTCACCGACGTCGGCGATGGCATGGCTGTCATGCAGCAGGAGATTTTCGGGCCCTTGCTGCCGCTGGTCCCCTACGAAACACTCGACGATGCGATTGCATACATTTCGGCACGCGCGCATCCGTTGGCTCTTTACGTGTTCGACGAGGATCGTGCAACGATCGAAAAAGTCCTGTCCGAAACGCAGTCAGGCGGCGTGAGCGTCAACGACACGATCCTGCATATCGCGCAACACGACCTGCCATTTGGCGGCGTTGGCGCATCGGGCATGGGCGCGTACCACGGTGAGGACGGATTCCGCACGTTTTCACGCATGAAACCCGTATTTCATCAGGCGCGAATGAATCTGGTCGGCCTGTTGAATCCGCCGTACGGCGAAATTTTTCGGCGCATGCTGGGCATATTGCTGGGCCGCTGATCACACGCGCGCCATGCAGCGATGCACCTGAAGGCGTATTGGCGGGAAGCAGCTCCCGCCAACTCTTGCTTCAGACAGGCGCGGAGCCGGCGATGGAATGGGTGCCGCCGCGCACAAGCCCCGAACGTCCATTGGCGAGGACGCGTCGCATCCACAAACGACTGTCGTCGAGCAACGCGTAGATGCACGGCAGTGCCAGCAGAGTGACGATCGTCGAGAACGTCAGTCCACCGGCGATCGCCCTCGCCATCGGGAAATACGGAGGCCCATCGCTCCACGCTTCCGCGCCTCCGAGCGCGAGCGGCAGCATGCCGAGGATCGCCGTCGCCATCGTCATCAGCACGGGACGCAGACGTTCCTTGGCACCGAGCACAAGCGCTTCGTTGCGCAGGTGACCCACCTGACGCAATTGGTTGATGTGCACGATCATCACGATGCCGTTGTTCACGACCACGCCCATCAGGATCAATATCCCGATCGCGGCCATGATCGAGAACGTGGTGCCGGTCAACCAGAACAACCAGAACACACCGAATACCGAGAAGACGAACGTCGTCAGGATCGCGGTCGGATAGATCATCGATTCGAACATCGCGCACATCACGATGTAAACGAGCGCGAGTGCGATCAGCGTATTCCAGCCCATCTGCCCGACCGCTTCGTCGTCGCGATCGAAACCCTCGCCGAAGCTCCAGCGGTAGCCGGGCGGCAGCGCAACGGCATTCATCGCGCTCGTGATCTCCTTGCGTGCATCCTGCATCGTCATCTTGTCGGCGAGGTTCGCGGTGATCTTGAGCGCCGTGAGGCGATCGACCCGCTGGATGGCCGAGGCTGTCTCGTGAGAATCGGTGCGCAGCATCGACAACAGCGGAATCTGCGTACCATCCGGTGCGCGCAACTTGTAGTCGGACAAGCCTGCGATGCTCTGCGTGTCAGCCCCCTGGAATCGCAGCCAGACCGGCAACTGGCGGTCGTCGGCATGGAAATCCTTGAGAGGCATGCCGCGCAACGCAATCTGGATGTAGTTGGCGACCGTTTGTGCATCGAAGCCGTACTGCTTGGCACGAACGCGGTCGACCTGGGTCGTGACCTCCCGGTCGCCGTTGCCTTTCTCCGTGCGCACGTCGCGCAGGCTCGGCAAACGCGACAGCACGGTCAGTACGTTCGGGGCCAGATCGCGTAACTGGTCCATCGAGTCGCCGATGATCGAAATGTCGACACCACCGCCGAGACCGCCGTCCCCGTTGCCATCGAAGCCGACCTTGCCGGTCGCCAGGTGTGGCAAGTCCTTGCGAATGTCTTCCTTGATGCTGTCGGACAGGCGATTGCTGCCATGACCGATCTTCTGCGCAAACCATTCGACGACGCCGGACTTGGGGTCGGTCAACAGGATGCGCGTCATCGCCTGGCCCTGTTCGGAATACCAGGTGTAGACCGACTTGATCTCGAAGCGCTCGCGATTTTCATCGAGGAATTTCTCGACTTTCATCACTTCGGGTTTGAGGTCCTGCAAACGATAGTTCGCGTTGAGCTGGTAGAACAAACGCAGCGTGCGTGAAGCGCCGCCATTGAACATGTCCGTCTTCATCTGCGTCATCGGAACGAAGCTTGCGATGACCAGCCCCAGCACCGCGAGCATCGTCCAGCGTCGGTGTGCGAGCGTCCAGGTCACGATGCGTCCATAGCGCTCGCGAAAACGCGTGATCGCATTCTCATGGCCGAGGAACTTCGGCGGCGGCAGCTTCGACGCAAACATCGGCACCAGGCTGACAGCGACCAGCCACGAAGCCAGATGCGCGATCGACATCGAAATCGCGACCTGGGCAAGGAAGATCGAGATGTTGTTGGCTTCGCCGAAAATGTTCGGCAGGAAGACCACGACGCTGGACAGGGTGCCGGCGGCGATGGCAACGCCGACGACCTGGGTGCCCTGCACGGCGCTGTACCACGGTTTGTCGGGATATTTTTCGCGGTATTGGTAGATGCTCTCGACGACGACGACGGCATTGTCCACGAGCATGCCTACGGCGAGCAGCAGACCCATCATCGACAATACGTTGAGGCTGATGCCGAAGAAGTACATGCAACCCAGCGTCATCACGAAACAGATCGGGATCGACAGCGACACCATCAGCGTCGACGGCCAATCGCGCAGGAAAAAGAACAGCACGAGGACCGACAACAAAGTGCCCTCGAGCCCGGCTTTGCTGAGTTCACGCAGACTGCCGGTCACATTGTCGGCCTGGCTTTCCATCGCATAGACCTGGATGCCGTGGAGTTCCGGCGAGGCCTGGATGCGCTTGACCTCGGCCATGACCGCCGTGCCGACGTCGACGAGGTTCGCATTCCGCTCACGCAGGATGTCGACACCAACGGCCGGTTTGCCGTCGAGACGACGCGCGAAGTCGACGCGTGCGGGCCGCAAGGTCACCGTCGCGATGTCGCCCAGACGCAATCCCTTCGCATCGAGTGGCACTGCGCGGATATCGTCGAGGCTGCGCCATTGACCTTGCGGCTGAACGCGAAAGCGGGTTCCTTCGGCGCTGACCTGGCCGGCGGAAATCGCGAAGTTGGATTTGGAGAGCTTGTCGTAGAGATCGTTGAGATTGATGTTGTGCGCGCTGAGGCGATCCGACGACAGCTCGATCTGTACTTCGGGCTTGCCGATACCCGAGATGTTGATGTTGGCGACGCCGGGAATCCTTTCCAGCGGGCGTTTGACCTCGCGCTCGATGAGTTCGTATGCATTGGAAAGATCCACGCCCGTGGATGCGATGCGCAACTGCAGTACCGGTTCGTCCGAGGTGGAAAATTTCTGAACGAAATAACGCTGGATGTCGGATGGGAGATCTGCGCGGATCGCATCGATCTTCTCGCGCGCCTGCACCGCCTTGATCGCGACGCTCTCACCCCACTTGAACTCCATGAAGATCTGCGCAGCTTCGGCGTCCGACGTCGAGTTCATGCGCTTGACGCCGGGCAAGGTTGCCAGCGCTTCTTCAACCGGACGCGTGATCGTGCGCTCGATTTCCGCGGGCGTGGATCCCGGATAGGGAATCTGCACGACCAGAAACGGCGCATCGATCGCCGGGAACTGCTCGAGCGGCAGCTTGAAAGCGGCGATCAAGCCGATCACCACCATCGTGACGAAGAACATGATCGCCGTGACGGGACGCTTCATGCTGAGCTCGGCGAGGGTCATGCCTGCTGTCCTCCGGGAACCATTCCCTCGGCAGCAAAGCCTTCGCTGTCGTCGGGCACTTCTGCTTTCGCGCGGTGGCGCGCGCCGCGTGCGACATACCATGCGTCACCGCGACGATCGAGCAGGTCGTAGACGATCGGTATCACGATCAGCGTGAGCAGCGTCGACACGGCAAGCCCGCCGATCACCGTGAGGGCCATCGGTGCACGCACCTCGGCGCCCTCGCCCCAACCAAGCGCGAGCGGTGCGAAGCCGATGAGCGTGCACACCGTGGTCATGACGATAGGCCGCAGGCGCGACTCCGCACCTTGAGCGAGCGCTTCACGCTTCGGCACGCCGGCTTCACGCAACTGGTTCACACGATCGATCAGCACGATCGCGTTCTTGACCACGATGCCGACGAGCATGATCAGGCCGATGAACACGACCACGGAAATGGCCGAGCCGGACAACTTCAGCGCGAGAATCGCGCCGACGGCGGCGAGCGGGATCGAGAACATGATCACGAACGGATGTAGCAGCGATTCGAACTGCGATGCCATCACCAGATAGACGAGGAAGATCGCCAGGCCGAGTGCGAATACCAGCGACTTCACCGACGCATCAAGTTCTTCGCTCTGACCACCCACGCGCACTTTCACGCCAGCTGCGAGCGGATGTGCAGCGACGATCTCGTTGACTTCCTTGACGGCGCT
>JBDSBK010000010.1:0-8147 GCA_039921645.1 Dokdonella sp. | reverse complement strand
CCTGATGCAAAAATGACGGTTTCACCTGTTTTCGTTTCGATTTCTAGGATATCCGCTCGCTTTTCTTCGTTCGCCATGCCGTTTTCCGCAGCGTTGCTGTTCGACCCCACGGTCACGTAAAGATGCGCCCCATCGGGGTTGGCGATGACGTTCTTCGTCCAGTGATGATTGATCGTTCCGGCCGGCAGTTGAGCGACTTCGATGCCTGCGCCGGATATCGAGGTTTCTCCGGATGCATACGTGAAACGCAACAGTGCATCGGTGTCTGCGACATAGAAGTCATTGCCCACGAGTGCCATACCGAAGGGCGAATTCAATCCCGCCAGGAACGCCGTCTTCGACTCGGCGATTCCATCGCCATCCGCATCTCTCAGCAGCGAGATGCGATTCGCGCTCGGCGATTTTCCGGATCCGGCATTGCGCATGATGCGCGTCATGATCCAGCCCTTGATGCCCTTCGCGTCATCCGGCTTCGGTGGCGCATCCGTCTCCGCAACCAACACATCGCCATTGGGCAAAACATACAGCCAGCGCGGATGATCGAGCTGTTGCGCAAATGCGTTCACGACGAATCCAGACGCAGCGGTAGGCGTTTTGCCGGCAGGCCATCCTTTCGCCTTCGCCGTATTGACCGTCGTCAGCGCACTTTTGCGGGGTGCTGGCAAGGTGGGATGCGGACCCGTCCCCGTCATGGGCGGCAGCGTTGCGTTGCTCGTGCAGGCGCTGATCAAGCAGGTGATCGAAGCGAAACCGATTGGCGAGAATAATTTTTTCGTACGTGAGCCGAGTGGCCTGCGGCGCCTGTGCCAGTCCAGATTCGACATGTCAGGTCGTTCCCGGTTCATGGATCGGGCAGCGATTGACAGCGGAACGAAACGTCGATGAAGCGGCATAGGCCGTCTTGCGAACGCGGTTGATGGAACCCAATGGTCGATGCGCCGCAATGCAGTGCCAGGGATTGAACGCCAGTGCGTCTTCCGCCTTGACCGTGGCCTCACCTTCCCAGGCGTTCTGGCGCGGCACCTTGAGCGTGGCAACGCTCACATACGGGCTGAGTTCTTCGGACCAGGGGACGGACGAATCCTCGATCGGCATGTCCTGCACAGACACGCACAGCTGCACGCGCACGTCCCATTCGGCATCATTGGACGAGAAGAATTTGACGATCTCCTCGCGCAACCCATTCGGCCGTCCTTTCAGCGAAACCGTGCGCTCGGTCAGTGCATACAAGTTCGGGGAGAGCGGCGCCATGCACAACTTGGCTACGTATTTTCCGTATAGCAACGGCGTTTGCGTGTAGAACGTTTCACCCAGGATCTGGGTCAGAGGATGACCACCCAAACTCTTCAGCGCGCCGCTGCCACCGCCGGTAGCCTCGAGTATCCGTTCCGCGCCCCGGAATACCGATGAGAGAATACGCTTCAGGCCCGCAGCCTTGTCGGTCGTGGACGCGAGAAGTTTCAGGTTCTTCAGGAAATGCTTCGCATCGGGAGCGAGGAATTGTGGCCCGTTGACGAGTAGAAAATCCTGGGTCGACGCCGAATCGGATTCGTCGAGTCGTGCGCCGCGAGCGCCGATCACCTTGATCGCCATACCGCGTGGAGTCGATACCCGATCGTCGAGGATGTCGCCTGGCGTCGTCGAAAAACGGATCACGGCAGGATAAACGTCGCTCGATTCGAACAGGCCTTGCCGGAATTCAGGCATCAAACCCGAGCGTATTTCAAACCATCCCTTTAGAAGTCCCTGCCCTTTCGCGTGCACGCTGCGCACGGCGTGACCGTGGTCACGGGAGGTGATTTCCGAAATTCCAACGAGCGTCCGCGCCAGATCCGCTGCGGTTTCACCTTCGTCAATTTCAAATCGCTCAAGCGATGGGACGTATTCAACCGGCTCAAAGCGACGTATCGCGTTCATCGAGTTCATGAGGCGCTCCTGCTTGCTCATTCGCGAACATCAGCGAATACGCTTCATTGAGCCTGTCGCCCTCTGAACCTGCGCGAACACCTGCTTACCTCGCTGGGAATTCGTTCACTTCGAGCGCATCGCTTAACCATTTGCTGGTGGGAAAAGCAGCCGTTGGCCAAGACACGAATCGCGCGGGATCGATGTGCGTCGACCAGCGCATTTATGCTCGCATTGCGTCTCGCTGCGTCTTGAATCGCTGCAGTGCGGCTTTCAATGTTTCGGTTCTATTTCGCAACAATTGCAATTTGTGGCGCGCACGGATGACTCTGTCGATCATTGCTGCACGCTCCTGCAATTCTTCCGGCGTCATTGGGTCGGTCAAGGGTTTCAAGTCACTGCACGCATCGCGCGCCCGCTGTTCGATTGCTACCGCGATAAGGGGTTCGCTGGCGGTTTTTTTTGCAGGCATGTCGATCTCCGATTGCATGAGCGCCGTTCGAAACGACCGCCAACACGCTGTCGCATCCGTGACGCGTTTTCAACGTGTCCGTCGTAAGTCGGCAGTGAACAGGGTGCCGTGTGATAACTGAACGCTGCCCGGTGGCCGAACACCTGCATATGCGAAATGAGGCCTGCACAACATATTTTGATTGCGCGGCCGACGTGCCCTACGCAATTTCAACGGATCAATAACAAATTATTCTTGCTTGCCAAACAATGCGAACACCTATTGCGGGTCGTCTTCAGGCTCATCCTCGCCGCGCGGATCGATGAATCCTTCCTGCTCAAGTCCTTCTTCCGCAGTCCGTTCTTCATTGCTCTGCGTTTCGTCGCCGAACTCATCGGGAGGATTTTTCGCAATGTTTTCCAGCAGATCCTCCGGAAGATCGCCGAGATCGTCCGTAACCGCCGCGTCGCTGCTTCGCCCTGGATTGCTCATTGTCTGCTCCTGAAATAAAACGATGATCGCCTGCGCGCTCTTCGTGCGAGGCATGTTCACACCACCAAGCTGAACCTTGATCGTCAATGCAGTCGACACTGGTTCGCCATGGCCCCCCTTCCTGCTCAGCCAGCGTTCCATCGGGCGGGCGTACACCGAAGACTCCCCCAAAGGAGTACGTCGATGGAAATCAATCAACGCAAGTGCAAACACGCTGCGTGCAAATGCATTCTCAGCGGTGACGCGATCTTTTGCTCGCCACAGTGTGAAAAGCGGGCTGACGAAGGCGATGCGGGCTGCGAATGCGGACATGGTGATTGCGAATCATCAATTGCCGATCCCGCGGCTGCATTCGCGGCTGCAGGGCTTGGATGAGTTGCATCGCTGCTTACGGCATCGACGTCATCATCCATGCAAACGAATGGCCAGCAGGTGAAGCGAAGAATTGGGGGTGAGCGATGGTTTGTGCTGTGATCGATACTTACCCGATGCGCACCCTTTGTCATAGACGTTGTCGGGTGCTGCGCGACAAGCACTCCGCGCGCAAATTTGTCGCCCCCAACAAGAGGAGACACGCATGAAAACGCGCCGGGTATTCAGCACTCCAGATCTGCCAGCGGCGCAACGGGCCATGGACGCAGCCCGAGTTGCCGGCATTGCGGACGACGACATTTCGCTGGTCGCGCGCAGCGATATCGAAATGGACAAGATTCCCGATGACCGGCTGGACGCGTCTTCCGATTTCGTGGGAGCCGCACTTCGAGGCGCGGGCGCTGGAGGGGTGATGGGAGTGATCGGTGGCCTCATAGCCGTAGCGATTCCGCCCATCGGCATCACCGTTGCCGGCGCCGCGCTCATCGCCCTGGCAAGTTCCGCGGTGGCAGGATGGTCCGGGGCGCTCGCCGGATCCGCCGTCCCGAGCCCTGTCCGGCGCAAGTTCGAGCAGGAAATAGAAGCGGGCAGAATTCTCGTCGTCATCGACGGTGCGGCCAGCGAAAACGCCCATGTGGACGCGGCTGTCACCGCAACGGGTGCGGTCCAACTTCCATTCGAGGAACTTTCAATTCTTGTTTGATCGGCTCGCGCTCACGCCGACGAACGAGGTATGCCCAGCGCGTGGAGTGACACGACTGCACACGCAACTGCGCGGGCTTTCAGCGGCACGCTGCCGAGATGCAGCGTGCCGCTGAAATAGCCTGATTCAGATTCGGCCAAGCAACAACAATACAAGGATGATGACGATCAGCAAGCCCAATCCGCCAGTCGGGTAATAGCCCCAACTCTTGCTGTAAGGCCAGGTCGGCAGGCCGACGACCAGAAGGATGACGAGGATCAAAAGGACCAATGCACCGGTGCTCATGGGTATCTCCTATTCGAGTATTGCTGCAGGAATGCATTCACCGCGCAGTGCCATCAAGTCTGCTTCGATGTCACTTGCACTGGCACCTACGCCATAAGTGCCCGCAAGCCATTCCGAACTTATGTTCGGGCTGCTTTCGGGCACGTCAAAGAGCACTTCCGAGTTCGCGTTCGTCCATACCGTAATGTCGGATCGATGCAACGCCTCATGAAGCTTCATCGCTACTGCTGCGAGATCACCACGCAGTGATCCCGCGCTTGTTGCCCGCGTTGGCTTGCGACCGCCGTTCCGTCGTGGCTGCGCGTCCTGTGACTGCTGTTCGAGTATCTGCATTGAATTTCCCCCTAGCCATGGAGCGCCTGCGGTCTGTGAACGTCTTACGCACCCTTCCACCAACCGTGACGTTTGCAACGCGGCTGGCGGATCCGAAAATTAGCGCGGCTTCTCGAAACCGTTCATTAACAAAATGCTGCGTCGATCTCCGCGTTCATTCTCCGTTGGGGATCCATACGCCAACGTGATCCAGACTACGCATGGCTTGAAAGTTCGCGGCTCGCAGTGCGGCGGTGAAGGAGCGTCCGTGCGCCCACCACCGGCTTTTGCTGGACGTGAGCATTGAATTTGTGAAGAATCCTGAAAGGCCGGTGATAAGGTGCGAAGCGCTTGAGGCAGTTTTTTGAAGCGAACATGCGTTTTGCAGGTCTTTTGGCGTGCCTCGTCATCATCGTCGCGGCGGGTTACGGCGTCCGTCAAAAGCTCAGTGAGGATTCGATCGAGGCACTCGGATGGGTCAATCACACCCACCAAGTGCGCGCGTCGCTGTATGAATTACGCGCCAATGTGAACCAGATGCACGCCACCGCTTTCGGTGCGCGACTCAATCCCGCTGATACGGCCCTCCTGAAGCGTTACCAGGAAGGCCGCGCCCAATATCCCGTCTTGATTGATCATCTGCGCGACCTGACCACCGACAGCGCCGAGCAGCAGGAGCGCGTCGGTATCCTGCGCTCACGCGTCGACGAACGCGTCGTCCTGCTCGACCGAAGCATGCAGGGAGACACGAGCCTCGACGCGACCGAACTCACGTCGTCCCTTGCACGATTTCCTCTCAAGGACATCACCGATGCTATTGAGGGACGAGAGCAGCATCTGCTGCAGTTGCGCCAGGGGATCGCCGAGAAGCGGGTTCGCATTGCGGCATGGGCCACGCTTGGGACTGCTCTTGCGCAGATCCTGCTGCTCGGTGCGGTGATCTGGGCGTCAGAGCGCCAGCTTACGCGCCGTATTGCCGCCGAATCGGAGGCGCGCCGCGCAGTGGATCGTGCGCGACTGATCGTTGAAACAGTGCGGGAGCCCATTGCGGTGATCACCCGCGACCTCATCGTCTTGCAGGCGAACCAGGCCTTCGCGGATTTCTACGGGGTAACCCGACCGATAACCGGCGGCCTGGACGCGATGTCTGCATGGAGCAATCCGGTATTGCGCCAGCGCCTGAAGGACGTTGTGACGATGCGGCGAGAATTGTGGGACTACGAGGTCGAACAGGAGGCCGGCGGCGAGGCGACTCGACATGTAGTGGTGAATGCGCGTCCGATGACGCTGCCGGACAGCAAAGACGCTACCGCGCTCCTCACCGTCAGCGACTTGACCGTACGCAAGCGCGCCGAAGAACAAGTGCTCGAGCTCAATCGCCAGCTGTCCGGCAAGGTAGCTCTGGTTTCCGAGGTCAACCGCGAGCTGGAGGCGTTCTCCTATTCCGTCTCGCACGATCTGCGTGCGCCGCTGCGCCACATTGCGGGCTTTTCCGACAAGCTCCGTTCCGAACTGGCGGATCAAGGCAACGACAAGATGCAGCACTACTGCGAGGTCATCGCGGAGTCGGCGCGTCGCATGTCGACCCTGATCGAGGATCTGCTCAGCTACTCGAGATTGGGAAGGCACGCACTGCGATTGCAGCCAGTCGACGTGCAGTCGCTCGTCGACGAGACTCGCTCCACCTTGACCACGGCAGTCGAGGACCGCCGGATCACCTGGCGCATTGCTCCGCTGCCGGTCGTGATTGCAGACGCATCCATGCTGCGTCTCGTATGGCAGAATTTGCTCGACAACGCGATCAAGTACAGCGCCGGCAAAGACGAGGCCGTGATCGAGATCGGCGTCGATGAAAACCCGACCGAGCGAATATTCTGGGTGCGCGACAACGGCGCGGGTTTCGACATGAAATACATCGACAAGTTATTCGGCGTATTCCAGCGCCTGCACAAGGCTTCAGCGTTTTCCGGCACTGGCATTGGTCTCGCCTCGGTTCGCCGCATCATCGCGCGCCACGGTGGACGCACCTGGGCCGAAGGCGCGCCGGACAACGGCGCCACGGTTTATTTTTCATTGCCACGACACGAACCGATCTCTTGAAGGGGAATTTACCCGTGATTCGCGAAATACGTACGATCTTGCTGGTCGAAGACAGTCTTCCGGATGCTGAAATGACGATGGACGCATTGCGCGACGGTCATATCGCCAATCCGGTCGTGCATGTCGAGGACGGCGTCGAAGCACTCGACTACTTGTACAGGAGAGGCGCTTACAGCGACCGCCAGGAAGGCAATCCTGCCGTCGTCCTGCTCGACATCAAGATGCCACGCATGGACGGACTTGAAGTGCTGCACGAAATCCGCACGAATGAGGCGACACGTCGCATTCCGGTCGTGATCCTGTCGTCATCGCGCGAGGAGCGCGATCTCGCCGTGAGCTGGGACCTCGGTGTCAACGCGTATGTCGTCAAGCCCGTCGACGCGAGACAGTTTTTTGACGCTGTGCAGACCCTCGGACAATTCTGGGCCGTGATGAACGAAGCACGCCCTGGCCACTGAATGACGACAGCATCGCCAGCACTGCGTATTTTGTTGGTCGAGGACAGCGAACTCGATGCGGAACTACTGCTGCACGAGTTGACCGCAGGTGGACTGCCCGTCGAATCCGAACGCGTGGAAACCGAAGTTGATTTCGTGCAAGCGCTGCAGACATTTGCGCCTGACTTGATCATGTCCGATTTGAGCATGCCGGAATTTTCCGGGTATCGTGCGCTGGAACTCGCCCGCAGCAACGCTCCCGATACGCCGTTCCTTTTCGTATCGGGCACGATGGGGGAAGAGGCGGCTGTAGAGGCCCTGCGTGGCGGAGCGACCGACTATGTGCTGAAACAAAACCTTGCTCGACTCGCCTCTGCCGTGAAGCGTGCCTTGACCGAGGCAGAGGAACGCCGTAGGCGCGCCGCCGTCGAGGCCGAGTTGCTGCGCGCACAACGCTACGAAAGCCTGGCCCTGCTTGCGTCAGGCCTCAGTCACGATTTGCGCAACGTGCTGCAGCCGATTTCGATGAGCGTCTATCTGCTGCAGGATGACCCGCGCGAAGAGATCCGCAAGGTCAGCGAGTTGATTACCGATTGCACGCAGCGTGGCCTGGAGATCGTCGCGTCGATGCTCTCGTTCGCCAAGGGCTCGCGTGCGGCGACGCATCGCGTGAACGTGAAATCCTTGCTCGATGGCCTGTCGATGCTGTTGCGCGGCAGTCTCGCGCGCAATATCGAACTGCACATTGCTGCGCCGAACGCCTCGATTGAAGTTGAAGGCAATCACACCGAATTGCAACAGACCCTGCTCAATCTGTGTCTCAATGGAATGCAGGCGATGCCCGAGGGCGGCAAACTCAGGCTCGACTCCGCGTCCGTGGTGCTCGACGCGGGTTTTTTCGCGAGCGATGAGATCCCGGCGCCAGGTCGTTACCTTCAGATTTCCATCAGCGATACGGGCATCGGCATGTCCGAGGATGTCCGCAAACGCTTGTTCACGCCGTTTTTCACGACCAAGGAAAAAGGTACAGGTCTCGGCCTGATGTCCTGCCGGCGCATCATCGCGAACCACCAAGGGGTGATGCGACTGG
>JBDSBK010000009.1:0-3381 GCA_039921645.1 Dokdonella sp. | reverse complement strand
TCACGCTCCCCGATCCTGCCCGATACGCCTCCTCCTGCGGTCATTCCGAGCGCCGATGCCAACGGCAGCTCGACGCCAACCGCGGCCATGCGAAGCGCCTGTGCGAGCGGGTGCGTGCTGCCTTGCTCGAGCGCTGCGGCAAGACCAAGCGCCTCCTCACGTGTGCCGCGCGACACGGAGATTCCGGCAATATCGATCCTGGGTTCGGTGAGGGTTCCGGTCTTGTCGAAAACGAAGCGGTCGACGCGCGCGAGGGTTTCGAGCGCATTGGCATCCACCACAAGCACGCCGTTGCGCGCCAGCAGGGCAACCGCCCGTGTCAGCGATGCGGGGGCGGCGAGTGCGAACGCGCAGGGACAGCTGATGACGAGGACGGAGACGGCGCTTGCAAACGCGCGTGCCGGATCGAGCACCAGCCATGCCACCGCCGTCAGCGCGGTTATCGCCAGGATACGGAGGACGAAGCGCGCCGCCGCAATATCCGCGATCGTGACCAGACGCGGTCGCGCGCTTCCGGCGCGCGTCACCAGGCGCGCGATCCCGGCCAGCAACGTGTCGGCACCCAGGCGCCGTACGTCGATCTCCACCGGGCCGTCGAGTGCCACGCTGCCCGCAATGACGGCATCGCCGGCGAGGTGCGAACGTGGTGTCGATTCGCCAGTCAATACGGATTCGTCGATGAGGCAGCGTGCCGCGATGAGCGTGCCATCGACCGGGAAGGAGCTGCCGCTTGCAACACGAACGCGATCGCCTATTTCGAGCTCGTGCACGCCGACGGTTTCGTAGCGTTCGCCCACGCGTCGTTCGGCGGTCGCGGGTTGAAGGCGCGCCAGCGCGTCGACGACGTCACTGGCGCGGTGGCGCGTGCGCATCTCGACATAGCGTCCGAGCAGCAGGAAAAGGACGAACATGCTGACCGAGTCGAAATAGACCTCGCCACTGCCGCGCATCGTTGCCGCCGCACTCGCCACGTAGATCGATGCAACGGCGATCGCGATCGGCGTGTCCATCGACAGCCGGCGCGCGCGCCACTCGCGAAGCGCTCCGGCGAAGAACGCACTCGCCGAATAGAGCACGACCGGTGTCGCAACCAGCATCCCCATCCATCGAAAGAATTCGCGCACGCTGGAATCGATACCGTCGAACACGCCCGCATACAGCGCGACGGCATACATCATCGCCTGCATCGTGCCGAGGCCGGCGACGGCGAGACGCTTCATCGCGATGCGTGATTCGCGCTGACGCAGCGAGTCGATGGCCGATGCGCAGACCGGGTGCGGCGCATAGCCCAGGCGGGCGAGCGCCTGCATCAGTTCCGACAGGCGAATGGATTGCGGATCGAACACGATTCGCACGCGGCGCATGACCGCATTCACGCCCACTTCGTGCACGCCGGGCACGCTCGTCAACGCTCGCTCGATCAACCACGCGCACGCCGCACACCGCAGGCCGTCGACAAGCAGCACGGCTTCAGAGCGATTGACGGAGATGGTGCGCACGTGCATGCGCGCGAGTCGCGGGCGATCCCACTCGGCGTAGCCAGCTTCCGATGTGGCGCGTGCGGCCGGTCCGTCGCGCAACCGGTAGTAGTCGGCCAGCCCCAATCCTGCAATCCATTCGACGGCCGCCTGGCAACCGATGCAGCACACCGGCTGCATGTTTCCGCCCACCTTTGCGGTCAACCGCATGTCGGTCGGGACGGATTCACCACAGTGAAAACAGGCGAGCATGTCGGATCACGATGCAGGAGACGCGGATCGCTTCGATGGCGCCTTCACGGCGGCTGGCTGCTGCGGCGGCATTGCACTCGACCTCGGAATCTCGTTGGGCACGGTCAAATGCAGGTCAGGATGCCTCAATGCCGAAGCGAGCAGCACGAACGAACCGATGACGGAACCTGCCAGGAGCACAAGGACGAGCCACATTTCGATGACGCGGAACCACGGCATCGTCAATTCGGGACGCGAAGCGGATTTCATGGAACCTCCGGCGCAAAGAAATGTGTTTTGCCGCGCGCGATGACCGTCCCGTTTTTCGTGACCACTGCGACGAGGATCGGAGCACGTCCATGCACGTTGCCTGCGCTGGCACGCAACGTGAGCGGCAGCGAAAACACTTCACCTGGTTCAAGCGTCGCAGCGGGTGCGCCGATCGCCGTCAGCGGCAGCGACGTTTCGGGACGCAGCGTCAATTCGATCGCCTGATCGCTCTTGTTGGCGAGCTTGACGTTGTAGCTGTTCTCGATCGAGTCGCGGCCAACCTTGCGGAACAGGGCATTGCGATCGTGCAGGACTTCCACGATGAGCGGCTTGCGCGCCACGACGCCCCAGCAGAACGCCGCAATGAAGGCGAGCAGGACGCCTGCGTAAACGAGTGTGCGCGGCCGCACGATGCGCAGCGGCTGACCGGCGAGTTCGCTTTCCGTCGTATAGCGGATGAGGCCGCGCGAAAAGGCCATCTTGTCCATTACCGCATCGCACGCGTCGATGCATGCGGCGCACGCGATACATTCGATTTGCAGGCCTTCGCGGATGTCGATTCCGGTGGGGCAGACCTGGACGCAGGCGAGACAGTCGATGCAATCTCCGAGCACGGGTGCCGCGACGCTGGTACCTGCCGTGTCGACCGCGCGCAATGCGGCGCTGCGCGATCGATGCCCGCGTGGCTCGCCGCGCTGCTCGTCGTAGCTGATGACCAGCGTGTCGCGATCGAACATGGCGCTCTGGAAACGCGCATACGGACACATGTACTTGCAAACCTGTTCGCGCAGCAGGCCCGCGTTGCCGTACGTGGCAAACGCGTAGAACACGATCCAGAACAATTCCCAGCCGCCCAGTTGGGCGATGACGACTTCGCGTCCGAGTTCCCTGATCGGCGTGAAGAACCCGACGAAGGTGAAGCCCGTCCACAGCGCAAAGCTTATCCAGATCAGCTGTTTGGTCGCCTTGCGCGCAAGCTTGCTGCGACTCCAGGGCGCCTTGTCGAGGCGCATGCGGGCGTTGCGATCGCCTTCCACGTAGCGTTCCATCCAGAGGAACACTTCGGTCCACACCGTTTGCGGACAGGCGTAGCCGCACCACAAACGGCCGGCGAGCGACGTGAAGAAGAACAGGCTCAGCGCTGCAATCACCAGCAGCATGGTCAGCAGGAAGAAATCCTGCGGCCAGAACGTGAGGCCGAACAGATGGAAGCGTCGCGCGGGCAGATCGAACAGCACCAGTTGCTGGCCGCCGATACTGATCCACGGGAACGCGTAGAACATGCCCAGCAGCCAGAACACGACCATCGTGCGCAGACGCTGGAAGCGACCATCGATCTCGCGCGGATAGACCTTGGGCTGTTTTTCGTACAGCGCGCCGCCGCCATTGATGATGCGGATGT
>JBDSBK010000008.1:0-10298 GCA_039921645.1 Dokdonella sp. | reverse complement strand
GTCTTCGTGATGCGTGTCGCCGGTCGCGAACGCAGGTAGTACGTGGTCTTCAATCCGCGCTTCCACGCATACATGTACATGCTCGACAGCTGGCCGATGTTCGGATTCTCGATGAACAGGTTCAGCGACTGGCTCTGGTCAATGAACGCGCCACGCTCCGCCGCCATGTCGATCAGTGCGCGCATCGGTACTTCCCAGACCGTGCGATAGATCACCTTGAGTTCTTCCGGCAGCGCCGCAATCGGCTGCACCGAGCCCTCATTGAACTTGATCGCATCGCGAATTTCGCCGGTCCACAACCCCAGTTGCTTGAGCTCTTTGACGAGATAACGATTCACCTGCAGGAAGTCGCCGGACAACGTCTCGCGCTTGAACAGGTTCGACACCTGCGGCTCAATGCATTCGTAGCAGCCGGCAATCGAGGCGATCGTCGCGGTGGGCGCGATCGCGATCAGCAGCGAATTGCGCAGACCGTGTGCCTTGATGTCTTCGCGCAGGTCATTCCAGCGCGCCGTGTCGTGCGGAGTGACCTTCCATGCGTCGAACTGCCACGCATCAAATTGCAGCTGACCGTGCGCCGCGCGTGTATCCGTAAACGCCGGATGCGCGCCTTTTTCGCGGGCAAGTTCGAGCGACGTGCGCAACGCCCAATAATAGATTTCCTCGGAAATGCGCGCCGACAATTCACGCGCGGCAGAGCTGTCGAAAGGCAGACGCAGCGCGAAGAACAGATCCTGCAAACCCATCAGGCCGAGGCCAACCGGACGCCAGCGAAGATTGGAAGAACGCGCGGTATCGATCGGGTAGAAATTGAGATCGATCACGCGATCGAGCTGGCGCACCGCAACCTGCACGGTGTGTACAAGCTTGTCGAAATCGAACGCAACGCCGTCGTGATGCTGCGACAGGTTGATCGAGCCAAGATTGCAGACCGCAGTCTCGCCATCGTTCGTCACTTCGATGATTTCAGTGCACAGGTTCGACAAATGCACCGCATTGTCGGACTTTGCCGTCTGGTTGCAGGCGCGGTTGCAGGCGTCCTTGAAGGTCATCCAGCCGTTGCCAGTCTGCGCCAGCGTGCGCATCATGCGCGCGTAGAGATCACGCGCCTTGATCGTCTTTCGTGCCATACCTTGCGCTTCGGCCTGGATGTAGGCGTGCTCGAATGCCTCGCCCCACAGGTCCGGGAAATCGGGCACATCCTTGGGATCGAACAGCGACCACGCGCCATCCGTGTCGACCCGCTGCATGAAGAGGTCGGGAATCCAGTTCGCGAGATTCAGATGATGCGTCCGACGCGCTTCGTCGCCCGTGTTTTCGCGCAATTCGAGGAAGGCCTCGATATCCGCGTGCCACGGTTCCAGATAAACGCAGGCAGCGCCCTTGCGCTTGCCGCCCTGATTGACCGCCGCCACCGACGAGTCAAGGGTTTTCAGCCACGGTACGATACCGTTGCTGAGTCCATTGGTCGAACGGATCAACGACCCTTCCGAACGCACGCGATGCCATGCAAGCCCGATGCCGCCGGAGAATTTCGACAGCAGTGCGACGTCGCGATACTTCGCGTAGATCGCTTCCAGCGAATCTTCCGGCGAATCGAGCAGGAAGCAGCTCGACAACTGCTCGTGCCGCGTGCCCGAGTTGAACAGCGTCGGCGAACTCGGCACGTAGTCCAGACCGGCGAACAATTGATAGAGCTCGATCGCGTCACTGGCCGTTTCGCTGAGCGCGCAGGCGACACGCAGCCAGAACTGCTGCGGTGTCTCGATCACATGGCGCTGCGTCGGATGCTTGAGAAGGTACCGGTCATACAGCGTGCGCAGTCCGAAATATTCGAAACGCAGCGTGTGGCTGGTGTCGATCGAGTCGTTGAGCTTGCGCGCGTTTGCCTCGACGAACGCGAGCACGCGTTCATTGATCAGGCCGGCATCGAAGCCGAACCGGATCGATTGCGAGAACGAATACACGCCAAGCCCATGCACTTCCTTGTCGATATAGGCAGCGAGCAGGCGCGCAGCAACTTTCGAATATTCCGGCTCCTCGGCGATGAAGGACGCCGCGGTGCGGATCGATAATTCATCCAGCTCGCGCGTGCCTGCACCATCGTAGAGGCCGGCGATCGTCTTAAGCGCAACGCGCATCGGTTCGACATCTGCGAGTCCTTCGCAGCAGCGCGTCACCGCGCGCACGATCTTGTTGAGATCGACCGGCTCTTTCGCGCCAGAGCGCTTGGTCACCTGCATCGAGACCGGCCCCGGATGCGGCGGAGTCAGGCGAAAACCGGATTGATCTGGAGCAGCGGCAGCCGAGGCTGCAGGCAGTGACGTGGTGCGCGGTGCGGCATCTACAGCGTCTGGGGCGGACATGGTGTTCTCCTTCACGAGCAAGCAAGGTCGCAGGAGAACAATGCGGCGACGCACGGACTGAGACGAGCTCGACCGCAACGCGCCGGCATTCGCTCCCGCGAGCGAATTCAGGAACCCAAGGGGTGACACCGTCGAAAGCGAAGAACCGGTTGGACAGGCGCGACGACCTTCGGCCGGCCCCTCCCACGAGGACCTTCAAGCCAGACATGGCTTCTTGCGAAGCCAAGGTCGCGGCAGGTATCCGGACTCACGGGTGCGAGGAACCTCGCTTGACGAACGCCGGGCATCGGTCCTGATGGATCAACGCGCACGCATCGTTCGTTCCCGATCACCGTTGCGGGGCAGCTCCGGATTTTCACCGGATTCCCTGTGCAGCCTTGCGGCCGCAACCCAGATGTTGTGCTGGGCGCCATCGACAACCACAAGATATGCGATAGGGCTGCGAATATCAATTGAAAAATCGTTCGAATCGTAGTGATCGCGGCAGCAAAGCCTCGTGATTTTCCACATCGCTTCAGCGGCGAGAGCAACCGCCGTGTTCGTCATCGGCACCACATGTAGAGACGTTGCATGGCCCACAACAAGCCGAGTCGTAGTCACGCAGCGCCGATTTAATTCGCCGCTGCTTTCGCCGATGCCTGCACGCGTACGAGCAGGAACGTGCGCTCACGCAAGTTGCGAGTCACTCCAGCGGCACGTTCCAATTCCGCGCGCGCCTCGTCGTTGCGCGTCCTCGCACAACGCAGGCCGCATCCAGTCGCAGCGGGCCGTCGCCGTGTACCCGTCGTTGAAGATCAGATAAAAGCCGCCGAGCAGGCGCAACGTCAGCGCGACACGCGCTTCGGTGGAAAGGTCGGATGGCAGTCGCTGAACATGAGACGCAGCAAATCATCGCCAATGGTGTCATCGATTACCCCATCGAAATCCGATGCGGCGTCCTTGTATTTCGGACGTCGTCATGACGTTCGATGAATCCATCGAGTCTGCTCTGACGCAAGGCCATGCCGATCTACTTTTCGGCGACTGCCTTCATGTTCGCAAGGCCGGCTTCGAAATCCTTGCCGACCATGCGGTCCATGTCCATGAACACATGCATGATCTTCACAACGAAGCTAGCCGGACCCTGCATTGTCCATGTGACGGCTGTTTCTCCACCTTGCGGTTCGAGCCTGAAGTCGGCGACGTTGTGCGCCTCGAACGGCTTCAAGAAGTCGAGCTTGATCGTGATCCGCGTCGATGGCGCCGATTCGAGGATTTCCATGCGCCCTTCACCGACCTTGCTATTGCCCTTCCATTCGTATACCGAGCCCTTGCCGCTCGGCGCACCGCTGAAGGTTCGCTGCATCGCCGGATCCATTTTTTCCCACGGCGACCAACTGCCCCAGCGATTGAAGTCGTTGATAAGGGCGAAGACCTTGTCCGGCGATGCCTTGATGCGCGTCGAACGCTCGACCCGGAACGTGTCGGGTTTGAGTACAGCGAGGACGATGACTATCGCGACCAGCAATGCGATGACGATGAGAATGATCTTCAACATGAGCTCCTCCAATATACGTTGGTGATGTCGAATCAGCCTTGGCCGGACGCTGACGAATCCATGTGCATCGTTGCCCGCAACTGGGCGGAAAATATTTGCTGGCTCATGGCTGCTTCTCGCTCGCGACAGCCTCGATCTGGATACGCAGCGTCACGCCCATGTTGAACCCGTAGTCCTTGCCCGCAGTGAGGCCAAAGTCCTCGCGATTGAACGTGGCCAGCGCATCGGCGCCGCACAGATCCCGCTTTAGCATCGGGTGCGGAATGCACTTGAAGCTGTTGATCTTGAGCTCGACCGCCCGCGTGACACCGTGCAAGCTCAATTCGCCGACGACTTTCGTGGGCACGCCCTTGGCGAAACCGGCGAGCTTTCCCTTGTACGTCGCATGCGCATACTTCGCCGTATCGAAGAACTTGTCGCTCCTGGCCCAGGTATTCATTTTGTCGTGACCGAAATCGATGCTCGCCAGATCGATATTGACGTCGACATCACCCTTGCCCGCAGCCTTGTCCAGAATCACCTTGCCCATCGTGTGGTCGAGCTTTCCGCGCCAGATCGAAACGCCCATGTGATCCGCTTCAAAACTCGGATAGGTGTGGCTCGGGTCGATTTCGTAGGTGACCATCGCAGCCGATGCAGTTCCCGCCATGACAGTTGCGAGCAAGGCGGCGGCGATTCGTGTCTTCATTGTCGTTTGCATCGTCATGGTTCCAGGTGGTTGCGGGATAGTCGAACTCGGCAAGGAGGGGACAACCGAGCCTGATCACAGGCATCAGGGGCATGCATCATGGACGGTCGATCCAAATTGCGATTCTTGCGCAAGCGACGATCGAGTGGGTGCAGGATCGACATTCGCACCGAAGAAATTACTGCTTCGAGGCGATCTGCTCGCGCAAACGCGCTTCCTGTTCGCGCAGTTCGGGGGTGAACTCGGCACCGAAATCATCCGCTTCGAACACCTGCCGGATCTCGATCTCCGATTCGCCTTCCATCGGATTCGGGCAGCGCTTGACCCACTCAATCGCCTCTTCGCGCGAGCGCACCTGCCACAGCCAGAAACCGGCAACCAGTTCCCCGGTTTCCGCAAACGGGCCGTCGATCACCGTCCGCTTAGCCCCCGAAAACCGTACGCGCGCGCCTTTCTTGCTCGGATGCAGGCCTTCGCCCGCAAGCATCACGCCCGCCTTAACCAGCTCCTCGTTGAACTTGCCCATGTCGCTCAGCAACTGCTCGCTCGGCATCACGCCGGCTTCGGATTCCCTGGTCGCCTTGACCATCACCATGAATCGCATTGTCGTTCTCCTTCGGTACGGGGGATTTTTTTGGAGGGAATCTGCCCTCTCCATCCATGCGACGAACCAGGAAGTCCCGGATCGACAAAGGCTACGCCCGGCAGCAACACGACCGGGGGCCTGCCATCTGTGTTGGTCGATCCCGCGCGAAAACGATCAGCCGAACACGATCGCCTTCATGAAAGCCTGTTCGCCGCGACCGTAACGCCGCGACGCCTCGGCATCGGTGAGCGCATCCGCCAGCGCGGTCGCCAGTTCGTACGGACGCGAATCGAAGCCGGCGCGTTCAAGCCCGCTGAACAAGCCGAACATGACCGCCTGCGCAACGACAAACCGATCGAGGTCGGCCGGGGGGCCGGTGTAGTCCTCGCGCGGTTCGTCGAAGAATCGTCGACACGGTTCGACATCCAGCGAATTGTAGGCGCGACACCGGAACGGGCGCGCCGAATAGCCAGCGCACGCACCGTCAACCAGTGCGGGACACGCGATGCTGCGCAGCGCGCGCTGGCCTGGCGGCATCTGCGCGACGAGATCCGCGGTGGCGATACAGCGCGCGCTGAATTGGGCGAACGCGATGGCATCGAGCGTCATGCGCAGATGGTCGAGCAAACCGAAAACTTCGGCGGCACTCGCCGCCACCTGGCGGTGGCAGCAGAAACTGCATCCTTGCGCGCACGCAAGCGATTTGCGTTGATCCAGCGGGATTCCCGCGAGCGCCGCGTCGAGCGCCTGCAACGCGCGCTGCCGGGCAATCTCCGGACCGAACCGACGCGCGTCGTCGAGACTCTGCGGCGCGACGGTGTCGACAATCCCGCGGCCCATGGCAAGGTAATGCGGGGACAGGCTCATGCACGAAGTGACTCTTCGATCGCAGCGAGCGAGGCTACAGCCCCGTCTTGCCGCGGTCCATCCCTGGGCACACGCAGATGAGCGATGCGTTGGAGAGTGTGCAGGTGCAGCGTCGGCGTGTGCTGCTGCTTGCGACGGAGGCATGGCCTATCGCTCGTCGTCTCGCCCTGAAGGACCCCGACGATCGTGTCCGGATTGCCGTGCGTGCAGACGCGCCGCTGAAGGCGCGGGGTTGTCTACTCCGCGAACGCCGTTTTCACATCGACCGAGAGAAGATCAACAGCTCGCGTGCACAACCGTGCGGCGGAGAGCTGGCAGCGATTGCCGAAGGTACGCTCAAGAACGGTTTCGATGGCCCAGCCGGGCATTGGCCGCCATGCCCGCGCGTTCACTGCTCGAAGCCATCGGCAAAGATGCGCAGATCGGCTTTTTCGATGCGCACGCCGCCGGTGCCGCGACCTTCGTCGGCCGTCCCGGGCGTGCCGATTGTCACCGCGTGCATGACGCGCGCAGCATCGTCGAAGGGATGTTCGATCACCAGCAACGGCGCCCGGCCTGTTTCGGTGGCGATGCCCCTGGCGCTGTTGCCGGTGACGATGGCGAGTTCGCCATCGGGGCTGATGCTGATGTCCTCGAAGCCACGGCAGAGCGTGTCGGTGCCGCCCGGGCCGGGCGTGCAGGTCGATCCGGTAATCGCCGCAGGCAAGGCCAGTTCCTGCATCGTTGCGACGGTGGTGTACGGAGCCCGCAGCAGGAACAGCCGTGCCTGTGCGGTGCTCTGGCCGCTGAAGCGGAATACCTGCCCGATCAGCACGGCATCGCCATCGGGCGACACACCGATGGGCCCGAGTCCACCGCTGCCTGCCGGCGCCGCGATCGATACCGGTACGCTGCTCGCGGAGAATGGCGCCGTGACGACGCCGATACCTGCGCCAGCGCGTGTCACGAACAAGCGCTGACCGTCGCGGCTCAAACGGCACACCGAGGTCGAGGTGCTGGCGGGCAAGGTCACGCCGAACGCCACGTTGGTGTACGGCGGATCCAGCGCGGCAACGCCGGTGGTGTGGCAGACGAACGCACGCCCTGCAGCGTCGAAGTCGATCGCTGCGGTAACGAAATTGCGCACGCGCAGATTCGGTGCGCCCGCCTGCACGCGGATGGCGCCCGAGCCGAAACCGTCGACCACGGCAGACTCCGCCGCGCCGGCGGACGTTTCGCCGAAGCTCAGCGCGAAGTTGCCGTTCGGCGATACCGCCAGCGTGCCGTTGGCGGACGTGCGCGTGGTCAGGGTAAGGCTGCCGACGGCCGTGGCACTGCCGAGCCGCAGCCGCGTCAATTGCGGCAAGGTGAAGTCGGCGACGAGCACTTCGCCGACGCGCAGAAAATCCACGCCATGCGCTCGCACCGCCGGGCCGAATCCGCTGCCGGCGATTTGCACCGGCGCCGGCAAACCCACATCCGGCTGCGGAAGCACCACGGCCAGGCCGCCATCGCCCATGGTGCCCAGTACCGCAGGCGGCTGCGCCGCTTGCGCTGCTCCCATGCACAGCGCCAACCACGTCGGCCAGACAGCGATCGAAGTTTTCATGGTCATCTCATGTCCTTGCAGTGGAAGTCGGTGATGGCGTGCCGCTGGAATGCATCACTGGAAACCGTTGGCGAAAATCAGATCGCTCGCAGCGACAACGTAGCTTTGTGCTGGCGCCGCGCTGGCGCGGAAACCGATCTGCGCGGTGTAGCTGGCATGCAGGGTGATCGTGCCTGCCGTCGCGGGCGCGATCAGGCTGCATTGACCGGAACCGTTGCTGGCGATGGTCGCGCTGCAACTCGCGCCGTTCGGGGCGCTGACGGTGACCACGCCGCGACCGATCGGCAAGCCGACCACAGGCGTTCGCGCCGAGCGCACATTCACCGTGTAGCTGGCGCCGGTCACGCCGACCGCCGGATTGACCGAGGTGATGCTGGTCTGCGTGTCGCTCACCGAATACACCAGCGCGATGGCGCCCTTGACGCTTCCGCTGCCGTCCTTGCGTCCGGGTATGCCGATCACGAAATCGTCGACGTTGTCGTTGTTGAAATCGCCGACGGCCAATTCGGCGCCGAAGCGGTCCTCGTCTTGCGGCGATCCCGCCATGCCAGGACTGTTGAGGCTGAACGTCAGCGCCGCGGCCGTATCCAACCCCGTCGCGCTGCCCGGCACCATCGCCACGATGCCGGCGTTCTGCGCGTTGCCGATAACCTCGTCGGGGTCGCCGATCAACAAGTCGTCGAAACCGTCGCGATTGAAATCGCCCGTCGCCAGCGCGCTGCCGAAGCGGTCGCCGGCTTCCATCGTGAGACCGGGAATATCGTTCTGATTGAGTGCGATGCTGCTGCCGGCGTGCGCCAGCAGTCCGCTGGGGCCGCCGAACAGGATGGTCACCGAGCCGGCGTCGACGACGCCGCTGATGTCCTCGCCGGAGGCACCGACGGCAAGATCGTCGAAACCGTCGTCGTTGAAATCGCCGGCGGCCAGCGCGCCGCCGAACCGGTCGCCGTTTTCCACCCCGCCGGGCACGCCCGGGGAGCCCTGATCGATGTACTCGTAGCTGAGGCCGCCAGCGGTGTCGGCACCGTAGGCGATCAGCAGATGTCCGCCGCTGGTCGCGCTGTTGGTGAAACTGCCGCCCAATGCCAGATCGGCGTGGCCGTCGTTGTTGAAGTCGCCGCTGGCGCCATTGTCTTCACCGATACCGTCATCGGTGACGCTGGGCTGGCCGGCAACGAGGCTGCGCTCGACGAATACCACCGGCGTCCCCAAACCGCCCGCCGCCGAACCGCTGCGACGAATGGACGCGCCGCCAGCAAACCGGGTCCCGAACGGCGCGTGACCCGGCGCGCCGATGGCGAGCATCGGCAGGCTGCTCGCCGAGGTAAAGCGGTCGAGCACGGTCAGGCCGGAACCCTTGAAGTGGAACCCCGCAGGGCCGTTCGGTGCCGCTTCGCTGAGCAGCGGAAGCGACAGGTCATTGGCCAGGTCCAACCCAGCGGCACCGCCGAAGAACATGCCCACGTCACCCGCGGCCTCGATCATCGGGCTGCCCACCGATTCCAACGGAGTGCCGACGGCGAGATCGGCGCAGCCGTCGCCGTCGAAATCGGCAGCGGCGAGTGCGCTGCCGAAGCGGTCGTTCTCCTCGGCAACGCCACCGACGCCGGCGCTGTCCTGATTGAAGCGCTGGCCGATCGCGCGGATCGGCACCAGCGGATCGCCGAAAGCAATCGTCACCGAGCCGGCTTGGGCGAGGCCGCCCACCGCGCTGAAACGATCGCCCACGGCGATGTCCGCGTTGCCATCGCAGTTGAAATCGCCCGCGGCAAGTGCGGTGATCGAGGTGGCGCCGTTTTCCGCTGGCAGGCCGATGCTGCCCTTGACCACGACCACGCTGAAATCGGTGGCCGGTGCGGCGGCGTGCGCCATCCCTGCTGCTGCCACGCACAAGGCCAGCAAAAAGGTGTCGATCCGGTTCTTCATGGCAAGGCTTCCTCGGGACGTTCACTCCAAGCACGGCAAACCGCATCCTTTTTTGCCATGCACGCCTCTGGCGCCGGATTGGCTTTGTGCGCCGCCGACCAAGCTAGACTTGCGCTGCAAGGGGGAATCATGCCGATCGACATCAACGACCTGCGCACGGGCGGCGCACTGCAGGGCAGCGTCGCCGCTTCGCTGCTTCGCTCCCACGACGCCGTCGCCGAGTTGTCGTCCGGTGCGCGCATCGGCATCTACCGCGTCGTGCGCGAACTCGGCCGCGGTGGCATGGCCATCGTGTATCTGGCCGAGCGCGCCGACGGCGAGTACGAGCAACAGGTCGCGCTCAAATGGATGTTGCAGGCGCAGCCCGACGCCACCAGCGAGGCGCTGTTCCGGCGCGAACGGCAATCCCTCGCCGACCTGCGGCATCCGCATATCGCGCGCCTGCTCGACGGCGGTCGCACCGACGAGGGCCGCCCCTGGTTCGCGATGGAATTGATCGAGGGCGAGCGCCTCGACCTGCATTGCGTGCAGCACGCATTGCCGCAGACACAGCGGCTGGCGCTGTTCACGCAGGTCTGCGCCGCGGTCGCCTTCGCACACGCGCGCGGCGTTATCCATCGCGACATCAAGCCATCCAATGTGCTGGTGGATGCGGACGGCAGCGCCAAGCTGCTCGATTTCGGTATCGCGCAATTGCTCGGGCAGGAAGATTCGCTTGCGACAAACGCCTACACGCCGGG
>JBDSBK010000007.1:0-9191 GCA_039921645.1 Dokdonella sp. | reverse complement strand
GCCGTCATTGCCTTCGACACGAGTCCGGTCTTCGCCCCCTTGATGTCGAAGTAGCGGATCTCGCGGAAATTGAACAGACGTTCGTAGTAGTCGGACCACTTCTGCATGTTGCCGAAATAGAGATTGTGGGTCAGATGATCGATGAAGGTCAGGCCAAAGCCGGATGGATTCGGGTCCGCGCTGGGGATCGGCGCGTAGTCGGCGTCGTAGATGCTGCCGGCACTGCCGTAACGATCGATCAGATACAGCATGCAATCGCCGATGCCCTTGACCACGGGCGCGTCGACGACCTTGCTCGCCTCCTTTTCGTCCATCGTCTCGCCACCGTTGCCGATCACGGTCTTGAGGACCTCGGCGGCCGGCTTCGTGAAGCGGATCGCGAAGCCGCACGCACAAGGACCGTGTGCCCTGGCGAAATCGGCGGCGAACGAATCCGGATCCTCGTTGATGAGGAAATTCACGCCGTTCTGGCGATACACGGTGATCGGTCGCGATGTGTGTTTGAGCACCGCGCTGAAACCCATGCGCGTGAACAGCGCGTGCAGGTCGGCGGCGCGGCCGTCCGGCGCGGCGAATTCGACGAACTCGAAGCCATCGATGCCCATCGGGTTGTCGAAGGTGGTGACCTGCATGCCGAGATTGGGCTGGGCGTTCATGGAGATGCTCCGGAGTTCATTGACGGCCGCGCTTCTGGTGAGGCTGCGGCCAAGGATCGTCGCTTCCTGATACTCGCAATCGTGGGTGACCGCAAAAAATCACGCAGGGGCGCGACCAGGAAGACCGCGCCATGATCTTCGCGATCATGGACGCCTGCATGAAATTATGGTTTCATTTGAAACCAGTTGCAAGGCCCGCCGCCGCATGACCGACCATGCTCCACTCGAACTCGAGCACTTCCTGCCGTACCGCCTGTCGATCCTGTCGAACCGGGTCAGCCTGGCCATTGCGCGCGCTTACCAGGATCGTTTCGATCTTTCGATGACGGAATGGCGCGTGATAGCCGTGCTCGCGCGCTACGACGGACATGGGCTGTCCGCTCGCGAGGTGGCTGGGCATACCGAAATGGACAAGGTGGCGGTGAGCCGCGCGCTCACGCGACTCGTCGCGGCGAAGAGGGTGGCCCGACGCACGCACGACGGCGACAAGCGCCGATCGGTGCTGCGCCTGACGGCGGCCGGCTGGAAGATCCACGATGCCGTCGCCCCGCTCGCACGAGCGCACGAGCGCAAGATGCTGGCTACGCTCAGCGCGGAGGAACGACGCGCGCTGCAGGGAATTCTCGACAAGCTCGCGCCCGTCGTGGAAAGGCCCTGACGCTCCAGAACAGCGCCGATTCGATTGTCGATCGGCGCCGCCGTTGCTGGCAGACGTTCGCGCGCGGCGCGAACAGCACGTCCTTTACTTGATGCCGTGCATGAGCTTCTGCACCAGCGGCGAGATCAGGAACAGAATGATGCCGGCGATCAGCAGGATCCAGAAGCCCTGCGTATAGGCCGTAAGCGCACTGCCCGTTGTCATGCCGCTTTCGCCGCTGGCTGCGCCGGCGAAGATGCCCGCGAGATTGTTGCCTATCGCGATCGACAGGAACCACGCACCCATCGCGAAACCGGTCAGGCGCGGCGGCGCCAGCTTGGTGGTCATCGACAGGCCGATAGGCGACAGGCACAGCTCGCCGACCGACTGGATCACATAGACCATGAACAGCGTCCAGAACGGGATCTTGCCGTTCTCGGGCGAGATGAGATGCGTCAGCGCGTACATCAGCAACAGGAACGCCAGACCATTGAAGATCAGGCCGAGGCTGAATTTGCGCGGGATCGTCGGATTGGCGCGGCCCATGCGGATCCAGATCCAGGCGATGATCGGCGCGAACAGGATGATCGCCACCGAGTTGACCGACTGGAACCAGGACACCGGGAATTCCGGCACGCCGGCAAGGGCACTGAACAGGCCGTGGAAGCCGATGTCGCGGTCGATGATCTTCTCGGCCAAGAAGTTGAATGAACTGCCGGCCTGCTCGAAATAGCACCAGAAAAACACATTGAAGGTGAGGATGATCAGCATCGCGATGACCTTGTCGCGCGCAACCTTGCCTTCCTTGACGCCTTCGGCGAACAACATGATCGCCGGGCCGACCAGAAGCGCCATCAGGATCACCTGCAGTATCGTCGCATCGATCGTCAGCAGGAAATAGAACACGGGAATACCGACGAGCACGCCGAGGACGAGCACGATCGAGACATTGCGCAGGCTGCCCTGGTGTTCCTGCGGCAGGCCGATGCCTTTGAGCTGGCTGCGGCCGAGGTAGAACCAGATCAGACTCAGGATCATGCCGATGCCGGCAGCGATGAATACGACCTTGTAGGCCGGCATGTTGTCGATGCCGAACACTTTCTTGGCGAGGTACTGGGTGATCAGCGGCGCGACGAGCGCGCCGAGATTGATGCCCATGTAGAAGATCGTGAAGCCCGAATCGCGGCGTTCGTCGGACTGCGCATAGAGCTTGCCGACCAGGGTCGAGATGATCGGCTTGAACAGGCCGTTGCCGACGATGACGGTGGCGAGGCCGAGTTTGAACAGGAACTCGCTGGGCAGGGCCAGCATGAACAAGCCCGTGGCCATGATGGCGGCGCCGAGCAGGATCGACCGCTGGTAGCCGATGAGTTTGTCGGCGACGTAGCCGCCGAAGATCGCGCCGGCGTACACGAGCGCGAGGTAGGCGCCATAGAGTTCACTGGCCGGCTTCTCGCCGCTGCCCTGGCCGTTGTAGAACTGCGCCACCACGTACAACACCATGGCCCAGCGAATGCCGTAGAACGCGAAGCGCTCCCAGAACTCGGACATGAACAGCATCCACAATGGCGCGGGGTGGCCTAGACGCTGCGAAAAGGCAGGCGGCCCGGCGGCGGCGCTGGCGCTGGTGTCGGACATGAAATTCCCTTGGATGTGGCGAATCGCAAACGTGTAACCGCTGGCGTGCGCCGCGTCAAACCGCAGCGCAGCGCGACGCGCCCGGGCGAACGTGCTACGCGCCAGTCACCGGTGCGCCAATCTCGGTGCGCACGTCGATCAGCTCCGGGAAGAAAGTTAGGTCCAGCGCCTTTTTGAGGAAGGCGACGCCCGACGAACCACCCGTGCCACGGCGGAATCCGATGATGCGCTCGACCGTTTTCATGTGACGGAAACGCCACAGCTGGAAACTCTCTTCGATGTCGACCAGTTGCTCGCACAAATGGTATTCGGGCCAGAATTCGCGTGCGTTTTCGTAGATGCGCTTGAACACCGGCACCAGCGCCGGCGTGCGCTCGTGCGGCACGCTGAAATCGCGCTGCAGGGAAGCTGCCGGCAGCGCATGGCCACGGCGTGCGAGATAACTCAGGACCTCGTCGTACAGGCTCGGGGTTTCGAGCGCCTGCGCCAGTTCCGCCTGTGCCACGGGATCGTGCGCGAAAACCGTGAGCATGCCCGCGTTTTTGTTGCCGAGCAGGAACTCGATCATGCGGTACTGCTGCGACTGGAAGCCCGAGGCCGGTCCGAGCACGTGACGGAACTCCAGGTACTCCGATGGCGTCAATGTCTCGAGTACGCCCCATTGCGAAAACAGTTGCAGTTGCACCTGCTTCACACGCGCAAGGATCTTCAACGTGGCATCGACATCATCCTCGCGCAGGCGCGCGATCGCGGCACGAAGCTCATGGATCAACAACTTCATCCACAGCTCGGCAACTTGGTGCTGCACGATGAACAGCATTTCATCGTGATGTGGCGGTTCACTGAGCGGCTTTTGCGCCGACAGCAGGATCGGCAACTGCAGATACCCGCCATAAGTCGTGCGGTCGCGCAAATCGAGTTCGATGCCCTGTTCGATCGGGCGCAAATTCGGCGTTTCGTTCATTGCGATGCCACAATCCGGAAGCCGATCAGTGTACCCGCCCGCCGGCGCGGGATGTTGCGCCGGGCCTTGCGGATGCGCGGTCGTCTTGCTTACTGTTTTGGTCCAATATCCAAGGTCGACGGCCGCAAGCGGCTCGTGCCAACGCCGAGCCATTGGCCAGACATACCGATACCCCACGCGCTCGCTCGCCGTGCGTCCCAAGCAACGGAGGCCCCTTGCCCATCGCCGCCACGTTTGAAATCGAATACCTGCAATACCTCGACGCCGACGGCAAGCTCGTCCGCGACGACCTGCCCGCGATCGGGCGCGACGTGCGCGCCCTGGTCGACCTGTACAAGCAGATGCTCTTCGTGCGCGTGTTCGACAGCAAGGCGGTCGCGCTGCAACGCACCGGCAAGCTCGGGACCTACGCCTCCTGCCTCGGCCATGAGGCCGCGCACGTTGCGATCGGCAGTGCGATGCAGGAAGACGACGTGTTCGCACCGATGTATCGCGAATACGGCGCGCAATTCTGTCGCGGCGTGAAGCCGCGCGAAGTGCTGCTGTACTGGGGCGGCGACGAGCGCGGCAGCGACTTCTCCGGCCCCGCACACGACTTCGCATGGGCCGTGCCGATCGCGACGCAGTGCCTGCATGCGGCCGGTTCCGCGCTTGCGTTCAAGGTGCGCAAGGAACCGCGCGTGGCGGTCACCGTCGTCGGCGACGGCGGCTCGTCGAAAGCCGACTTCTACGGCGCGATCAATGTCACCGGCGCAATGACCCTGCCGCTGGTCGCGGTCATCGTCAACAACCAGTGGGCGATCTCGGTGCCGCGCAGCGCACAGACCGGCGCGAAGACGCTCGCCCAGAAAGGCATCGCTGCCGGACTCGAATGCCTGCAGGTCGACGGCAACGACCTCATCGCGATGCGCGCCGCGATGGACTACGCGATCAAGCGCGCACGTCATGGCCACGGCGGCATGGTCATCGAAGCGGTGACCTATCGCTTGTCAGATCACACGACGGCCGACGATGCACGCCGCTACCGCGCCGACGGCGAAGTGAAGGCCGCGTGGGAACGCGAACCGATGAAGCGCATCAAGGCGTACTTGATGTCGCTGAATGCCTGGACCGAAAAGGAAGAGGAAGACTGGAAGGCCGAGTGCTCGACCAAGGTCGACGTCGAGGTCAATGCCTACCTCGAAACAAAATCGCAACCGACCGAAGCAATGTTCGATTTCACCTGGGCCGAGTTGCCCGCGGACCTCGCGAAGCAACGCGCGGCTGCGCTCGCGTTGGACAAGCCGCATTGACATCCTGCGGGAGCGGCTTCAGCCGCGATGCATTTCCTTCGGCACTTGAACAAGAGCATCGCGACTGAAGCCGCTCCCATATTCCAGCTACATTCGATCCATACAGATACGGATTCCGCCGAATGGCACAGATCACCCTCATCGAAGCCGTAACCCAGGCCCTCGCGTACGAAATGAAGAACGACCCCAGCGTGGTCGTGCTCGGCGAAGACGTCGGCGTCAACGGCGGCGTTTTCCGCGCAACGCAGGGGCTGCAGCAGGCCTTCGGCGCGGAACGCGTCATCGACACGCCACTCGACGAAACAACGATCGCCGGACTGACCGTCGGCCTCGCCGCGCAAGGCATGAAGCCGGTTGCCGAGGCGCAATTCGAAGGCTTCATCTACCCGATGATGGAGCACATCGCCTGTCACGCGGCACGCCTGCGCACGCGCACGCGCGGACGCATGAGCTGTCCAGCCGTTTTTCGCGCTCCATGGGGCGGCGGCATCCGCGCGCCGGAGCATCATTCCGAGGCAAACGAACACCTGTTCACGAACATCCCGGGGCTGCGCGTCGTGCTTCCTTCATCGCCCGGTCGGGCCTACGGTCTATTGCTCGCGGCCATTCGCGATCCGGATCCGGTGATCTTCTTCGAGCCCAAGCGCATTTATCGCCAGTACAAGGAAGAAGTCCCCGACGACGGCGAAGCATTGCCGCTCGATGTCTGCTTCGTGCTGCGCGATGGCAGCGACGTGACATTCGTGACCTGGGGCGCGCAGGTGAAAGAGACGCTCGAAGCGGCCGATGCACTTGCCGAACAAGGCATCAGCGCCGAAGTCATCGACGTTGCGACACTGACGCCGCTCGACTTCGACACGATCCACGAATCGGTGAAGAAGACCGGCCGCTGCGTGATCGTGCACGAGGCGCCGCGAACCGCGGGTTTCGGCGCGGAAATTGCCGCACGCCTTGCCGACGAAGCGCTGTATGACCTGCTTGCGCCGGTTGAACGCGTGACCGGCTACGACACCCACATCCCGCTGTATCGATTGGAGATGAAATATCTGCCGAGCGTCGATCGTATCGTCGCGGCCGCGCAGCGCACGTTGAGTGTGAGCTGATCTATCCACGGAGTCGGGCATGCACACGATCACCAACATCTTCATCGGCATTGTCGCTGCGTTGCACATCTACTTCCTTGTCCTCGAGATGTTCCTGTGGGACACGCCGTATGGACGGAAGACGTTTCGGCTGACGCCGGAATTCTCGGCCGCATCGAAGGCGCTCGCCGCGAACCAGGGTCTTTACAACGGTTTTCTCGCCGCCGGACTCATCTGGGGCCTGTGCCTCGGCGCGGAAGGCTGGCATGTCGAGATCTTCTTCCTCTCCTGCGTGATCGTTGCCGGCGTGTTCGGCGCGTGGACGGTCAGCCGCAAGATCTTTTTCATCCAGGCAGTGCCGGCGATCATTGCGCTGGTCCTGTTGCACATCCACTGATCCGGTTGCCCGCGCGCAGCCGCAACGACGAGTTATCCATGGCCGACATCAAGACGTTCTACCTGCCCGACCTCGGCGAAGGCCTGCCCGACGCGACCATCGTCGAATGGCTGGTGAAGGAAGGCGGCATCGTGAAACTCGACGAGCCGATGGTTTCGATGGAGACCGCCAAGGCGATCGTCGAAGTGCCGTCGCCGTATTCAGGCAAGCTTTCGAAGGTGCACGGTGGCGCGGGCGACGTGATCGCGACAGGCGCGGCACTGGCCGAGTTCGAGATCGATCCGAAGATGCCGCAGCGCGCGGAAGCGGAGGCGACGGGGCATCATCACGGCCCGCCGAAGGCCGCCGCCGCGAAAGGCGCGGGTACGCCGGCACCGGACCACAAGGGCGTTGTCGCATCCGATGAAGGTGGCGAGATCGTCGAAAACGACAATGCCGGGCGTGCCGATGAAGGAACCGTCGTCGGCGCAATGCAATCAAGCGACCGCGTGCACGCGGAACAGGCGACCAGCGTCGGCGGCGTGAAAGCGGTGCCGGCCGTACGCGCATTGGCGAAGAAGCTCGGCGTCGACCTGGCGCGCGTGAAACCCAGTGGCGCCGGTGGCGTGATCACATTGAAGGACGTGAAGGACGCGGCAGCGGCGGGCACGGCGCGCGCGGGCTCTGCAGGAGCGGCTTCTGCTGCCGTACCCGTGCCGTCGAGAAGCATCGCGGCTGAAGCTGCTCCCACAACGGCTGCGCAGCGCACGACGGTATCCGCTGCGGGCAAACCCATGCGTACGACACCGCACACGGTGGCTGCCACGGGTCAGCCCGAACAATTGAAGGGCGTGCGTCGCAACATGGCACGCGTGATGGCCGCCGCACATGCGCAGGTGGTGCCGACGACGTTGAGCGACGACGCCGACATCCACGCATGGCTGCCCGGCAACGACATCACCGGACGCCTCGTGCGCTCGATCGTGCGCGCCTGCAAGGCAGTTCCGGCATTGAATGCATGGTTCGACGGCGAGAACCTTACGCGCACGCTGCATCCGCATGTCGATATCGGCATCGCTGTCGACACCGATGATGGTTTGTTCGTGCCCGCATTGCGCAACGCGGACGTGCTCGATGCTGCGGGCGTGCGCGCGGCTGTCAATCGCCTGCGCACGCAGGTCGAAGATCGCAGCATTCCGCCGTCGGAACTGTCTGGTTACACGATTTCGCTGTCGAACTTCGGTGTATTCGCAGGTCGCTATGCGACACCGGTCGTGGTGCCGCCGTGCGTCGCGATCGTGGCCGCCGGCAAGGGACGTCACCAGATGACGCCGGTGATGGGCGGTTTCGAATCGCATCGCGTGATTCCGCTGTCGCTGACGTTCGACCACCGTGCTGCAACCGGCGGCGAGGCCGCGCGCTTCCTCAAGGCGATGCTCGACGATCTGGCGCAGGCGCACTGACGACCGATGAAGCCCACCACGACGCGCGCGCAAGTCGATGCCGAATTTCCGGGGCTGATCGCGGCGGCCGAATCCGCGATGCGGCGCGCGCATGCCCCGCATTCGCGATTCCACGTCGGCGCCGCCTTGTGGTTCGACGGCGATGTGGATTTCGTGACCGGCTGCAATGTCGAGTTCGATGTCTATGGACTCACGGTCTGCGCCGAGCGCAACGCGGTGTGCGCCGCGATCGCACAGGGCCGCGGCCATCCGCGTGCGCTCGCCGTGATTGCCGATACGACAGAGCCCGTCGCGCCGTGCGGCGCGTGTCGTCAGGTGTTGCGCGAGTGCGATGTCGAACATAGCCTGCGCGTGTTCCTCGCGACAACCGCCGGCGACGCGGTGCGGGAATGCACGACGGATGCACTATTGCCAGAAGCATTCGTGCTGCATGACCCGCTTGCGCCCCTGCGCAGCCCGTGGCGCTGACCGCATCGCGCCGCACGATTCCGGAGTACATCGCCATGCATCGAAGCCGGTTTTGCACCATCGTGATCGACTGCCAGGTCGACGATCTCGCACCCGCTGCGGAATTCTGGAGCCGCGCGTTCGGCAAGCCGATCGCAAGCGTTGATCAGGATGGCGATGGCCGCTACGCCGAGCTCGAAACCGCGGACGACGAGCCGATCATCCTGCTGCAAAAGGTCGACCACGCATCCCGCGTGCACATGGACATCGAGACCGACAACCTCGAAGCCGAAGCCCTGCGCCTCGAGGCCCTGGGCGCCACGCGCGTCGCGCTCCATCACGACCGCTGGTGGGTGATGCAGGCACCCACCGGGCATCGCTTCTGCATCGTGCGCAGGCAGCGCAAGGCGTTCGGTCCGCATTTGAACGAGTGGCTTGAATAGCCGGAAGATCGACATTCAGCGGCCGTACTGCAATTGAAACCGGCGCCGTGTATGATGCGCGCCCTCGTAATACATCCATCCATCCGTATAGAAGGATATTTGCCGCGATGAGCAGCTACCTCTTTACCTCCGAGTCGGTCTCCGAAGGCCATCCGGACAAGGTCGCCGACCAGATCTCCGATGCCGTCCTCGA
>JBDSBK010000006.1:0-4160 GCA_039921645.1 Dokdonella sp. | reverse complement strand
AGTGGCGTACCGGCGTTCTCGCGTCCGCGCGATGCACCCCATGTTGCAGTGCATTTGACGGACTGCCCCGACCTCGATAAGTTCGACAGTACGCCGCCGTATGGTTCGGGAGGGAACTCATCGGCGCGCGTTTCGCTCGTCCACGCCCAGATCCATCCGACGACAGTCAAGGATGCGTTCCCGTCGCGATGTGTCGTGGGCTCAGCATGGATCCGTGCTGCGGCGCGGACCCGATACGGGAGAGAACATGTTTCGAATCCTCGTCGCACTGCTGTTTGCGTCCGTTGTTCCCCTGAAGCACGCAGCGGCCGTTACCACCGGCGTCGCCTTCGTGCACGGTACCGGCAGCCAGACCGATGCCTACAACGACTACTGGCAACCCACGATGGTCAATACCGTGCGTCAGGGTTTGAGCAACCAGGCCAACTACGTCGTCGTCAATTGCGATTTCAACCAGTACATGTGGGACAGCCGCGCCGCCGGTTGCCTTGCCGGCCAACTCAGCAGTTTCATCAGCAGTCGCGGCATCACCGATCTCGTCGTCATCACGCATTCCAACGGCGGCAACGTGATGCGCTGGATCCTGTCGAATCCGACCTACGACAGCCGCTACCCCGGCATCATCAGCAAGATCCGCTGGGTCAACGCGCTCGCGCCGTCGAGCGCGGGCACGCCGCTCGCCGACGCGGTCATCGCGGGCAACGTGTTCGAGAGTGCGCTCGGCTGGCTGCTCGGCTACAAGTCCGACGCGGTGCGCCAGCAGCAGACGAGCTGGATGGCTTACTACAACCAGAACAACCTGTTCGGCACGGCGGGTCGGCCGGCGTTGCCGAAGGGCTTCTGGGACGTGGTCGGCAGCGATGTCGAAACCGCGGTATGGGATTCGGACAGCTACTGCGGCGGCTATTCGCTCAATGTCGGCCTCGAGGTCACGCAGGCGTGGCTGTCGAGCTGCTCGGATGGGTTCATCGAATGCAGCAGCGCGTCCGCCGCGGGCACGCTCTGGTTCAAGGACATCACGCGCACCGCCGGCAGCGAACCGCTCAGTCACAACCAGAGTCGGCGCGCCTGCTTCAATCTCGAAAAAATCCTGCGCGACGACCTCTGAGGACCGCCATCATGACCACGACTTTTTCTCGTTCCATGGTGGTTGCCGTCGCGACCACGACTCGTTCTTGTTCCCTGGTGGTTGCCGTCGCAACCACGACTCTTTCCCGTTCCCTTGTACTCGCCCTTGCCTGCGCAATGACCGTCGCGAGCGCTGCTGCGTCGGCGCAGTCGGTATCCGGCGTCGGCAAATTGACCTTGCTCGGCGCCGCGCCGCAGGACCAGGTCGCGACGCGCTTGCGTGGGCCTGCACCGGGCAAACTCGCCGTCGATCGACTCGACCACACGTCCGTGTCCGTTTCGTGGGCACTCGATCCGGCCCAGGCGCTCGATGCGCGACCACAGCCGTTCGTGCGCGAGAGCCGCGAATTCTGGATCGACGCGAGCGAAGCCGAATTGCAGGCCGGCGTGAAGCTTGCGTTGAGCGCTCCGGGTGCCGTGATCCGCATCAGCCCGCATGCCGACAAGGCGAGCACGACGATCGATGCACGCGACATCGTGCTGCGCGCCAGTGGTCGCAGCTATTCCTCCGCCGAGGCCACGCGCGGCATCGTCGACGAGGCGGCGCTGAGTGCCGCCGGCATGGACGCGCCGCACGGCAGCATTGCGATGCGTCTGTCCGACGCGATCGGCGCGGGCAACGTCGAACTCAGCGTACCGACCGCACATGGCAGCTACCTCGTTCACGTGTTCGAACCCGCCAGTGCAGTCGTGCTCAAGCTCGGTGCCGACCGCGACAGCGTCAATGCCGGTGCGCCGATCCGCATCCGTGCCTCGCTCGAGGGCGGTATCGGTCGCATCAACGGCCTGATCAGCGCACCCGATGGCGCAAGCCAGAACCTGGATTTTGCACGCCAGAGCGATGGCAGCTACGTCGCCAGCGTCACGCCGGATCTCGCGCATGCCGGTGACCAGGGCTTGTGGGAAGCGCACACGTTCGTCGTCGCCAGTGGCAAGGCTGCGATCCAGCGCGATGCGAAGACGGCGTTTGCGGTCGGTGTACCCGTTGCGCGCTTCGACGGCAGCGCCGAGCGCAACACGAGCAAAGCCGGCGTCGGAGGCATTGCGTTGAACGTTGGCGTGGAGAGCATCGCGCCAAGCCGCTATCAGGTCTCGGCGGTGCTCTATGGCACGGCGTCCGATGGCAGCCTCAAGCCCACGGCGATGGCGCAATCGGCGACCTGGCTGGCGAGCGGACACGGCGCCATCGAGTTGCGCTACGACGCCGACAGCCTCGCGAAAAGCGGCGTGCGTGCGCCGTATGAATTGCGCGACCTGCGCCTCGTCAACCAGGCCGACATGAGCCTGCTCGAACGGCGCGAACGCGCATTGACCCTCGCCAACTGAGGCGTCTGCCCGGCGGCGATGCTGCCGCCGGGCAACCCGGGACTCCCATTCGTTTTCGATCGGCGTTGCTCGCGCAAGCGAGCGACGCTCACGCGCGACCCGGCGACGCCTCCACATTGGTCGTGCATCCGATGCGAACCGAATGCACGAAACAAGACTGTGCCGCGCGCAGCGCCTATGTCACGCTTCACCGATGCTCGATCCCGTTCCGGCGCGACGCCTCGCCAGTTTCTATTTCGCCTACTACGCCGCGCTTGGCGCGTTCACGCCGTATTGGAGCCTGTTCCTCAAGGCACGCGGTCAGGACGTCGCCGCGATCAGCGTACTGATGAGCCTGTGGTACGCGACGCGCATCATCGCGCCGACGTCGTGGAGCTGGCTCGCTGCGCGTTCGCCACGTCCGGTGTATTGGCTGCGCATCGGGTGCGTGCTGACGCTCGCAAGCTTCGGCCTGTTCCTGCTGCCGCTCGATTTCGCCGGCTTGTTCGCCGCGATGTGCGTGTTCTGCTTCGCCTACAACGCGGTGATGCCGCAATTCGAGGCGATCACGCTGTCGCACCTTCCCGGCCGCAGCGAGCGCTATGGGCGCATCCGCGTCTGGGGTTCGATCGGCTTCATCGCAATTGTCGCTGCGTTCGGCCTGATCTTCGATCATGTGTCGATCAACCTGCTGCCGTTGCTGATGCTGCCGCTGTATGCGGGTCTCGTCGCGAGCAGCTTCGCCAACGATTACCGCGTCGTCGCAGTCGCCGACAAGGAGACGCCGAGCGGGTTTCGCGAGCGACTGCTGCAACGCGACGTCATCGCGTTTTTTGTCGTTGCCCTGCTCGCGCAGATTTCATTCGGCCCGTACTACACGTTCTTCTCGCTCTACCTCGAACAACACGGCTATCGACCGTCGGCGCTCGGCGCATATTGGGCGATCGGCGTTGCGGTCGAGATCGCGATGTTCTTCGCCTCGGCGCGCGTATTCGCACGCTGGGATGCACCACGCGTGCTGGTGATCGCACTCGCGTCCGCTGCCGTGCGCTGGTGGGTGACCGCATTGTTCCCCGACAATGTCGGCGTGATGGTCGTCGCGCAGGCGACCCACGCGCTCAATTTCGCCGCGTTCTTCGCTGCATGCATGCAGTTGCTCGTGCGCTTTTTCCCCGGGCGACTCAACGGGCACGCGCAAGGCATCTACTACGGATTTTCGTCCGGCATCGGCGGCGTGCTCGGTGCCTGGCTCGCCGGAGCGCTATGGACGGTCGATCATGGTCGACTCGCCTTCCTCGTCGCGGGCGGCATCGCTGCATTCGCGGCGATCCTTGCGTCGATTGCATTGCGGCCTGGATCACGCTCGACCTGAATTTTGCGTTGCATTCAAGCCTGCGCGAACGGAAACGCGAGCACATCGCGGATATCGTCGGTCTGCGCGAGGCACATGAGCAGGCGCTCGATGCCGAGCGCGACGCCGGCGCACGGCGGCATCTGCGGCAACACGGCGAGCAGGCGTTCGTCGATCGGCAACTCACGCTGGCCGCGTGCGCGTCGGCGCAGGTTGTCACGCTCGAAACGCACGCGCTGTTCGGCGGCATCGTTCAGCTCGTGATAGCCGTTCGCGAGTTCGTACGGCCCCAGGTACAACTCGAATCGTTCCGCCACCGGCGGATCGCCCGCACGAATCTTCGCCAACGCGCACTGGCTGGCGGGGAAATCGTGGA
>JBDSBK010000005.1:0-4846 GCA_039921645.1 Dokdonella sp. | reverse complement strand
TCGCAGACGTCGCAATTGACGCACTGGTCGGTGATTTTCAGGGACATGTGTGGAAGCTTACCGCATGTCGCGCGGCGCGCCTGTGAATCTGGACGCCGGCCCGATCATTGCGGCCGGCGCCCGAAGGCAATGCGTTGCGGCTGCGCCTACTTCGTCTCGACGATGCGGATGATCGCCTGCGAGCTGGCCAGCTGCTGCTTGATGGCCTCCGAGTCGGCCTTGGTGCCGACGAACAGCACCACGACATCCTTGAACGAACCCGCTTGCACGTCCTTGAATGCATCGACGACCAACTGTGAGGTGACGCTGGAAACAGGACCGCCGAAAGCCAGCATGTTGCCGGGCAGCACGCCGCGGCCCACGATGCCGCGCACGTTTTCAAGCTGGTTGTTGCGATCAGCCTTGGAGACGTCGTCATCACCGCCGGGCACGAAGTACATGTACGGATGATTGCTCTTCACACCTTGCATGTTCGCGGTGACCACGCTGACCAGATACGCCTTCCACGCGTTCTTGTCGGCCGCATCGGTCGGCATCGGCAATACCACCGGTGCCACTTCCGCGGCTTCCTGCTTGGGTTTGTCACCTTGGCCGCATGCGCTCAGCGCGAGGGTCGCGACACAGATGAGGGCGATGGTCGAGAGAATCTTGCGCATGGCTTCCTACCTCTTGGTTGAATTCAAATAGCGCGTTCGCAGCGCCAGCTGTACGGACGGGTGAACGAATCCGGAGACGTCGCCGCCGAGGCGCGCGATTTCGCGCACCAGCGACGAGGAAATGAAACTGTATTGCTCCGCCGGCGTCAGGAAAAGAGTCTCCGCCGCCGGGATCAAGTGCCGGTTCATGCTTGCGAGCTGAAACTCGTACTCGAAATCCGACACCGCGCGCAGACCGCGCAGGATCACTCCCGCACCTACCTCCTCGACGAAATCGGCGAGCAAAGCCGCGAAGCCGAGCACTTCGACATTGGCCAGGCCGGCCAACGCGGTGCGTGCGAGTTCGATGCGCTCGTCCAGCGTGAACGTCGGGCTTTTGCTCGAACTGTCGGCAATCGCGACGATGACACGATCGAACAGCGGCGATGCACGGCTGGCCAGATCGATATGGCCGTTCGTGATCGGGTCGAACGTGCCCGGATACACCGCGATGCGCGCGCGCTGCTGCGTAGTCGCCATGTGGAACCGTCATCCTCGCCCAAAGATGCCGACTAGCTTAGCGGATCGGCGGGCAAGCGACGATACAGGGCGAACTGGACCGCGCCGGCACGACCTTCGCGGTGCGACGCCCAGTTCGAAGGCAGCCGGACATCCGCATCCGCTATCGACTCCACATAGACGAAGGCACCTTCCCGCAGCCAGCCGCCCTGCTCCAGTTGCCGGGCGGACGACGCCCACAGGTTGGCGTCGAATGGCGGGTCCAGGAAGACAAGGTCGAAAGGCTCGACAGGCGCCGCGAGGAAGCCGGCTGCGTCGTCATTGACCACCTTGGCGTTGGCAACCTGCAGGCGCGAGAGATTCTCCTGCAGAAGTTTGCACAAGCCGCGATCGCGTTCGACCAGCACGCATTCGCCGGCGCCGCGCGACATCGCCTCGATGCCGAGCGCGCCGGTACCGGCATACAAATCCAGACAACGTGCGCCGGGAATGGATGGCGCGAGCCAGTTGAACAGGGTCTCGCGTACGCGGTCGGGCGTCGGCCGCAGGCCTTGCATGTCCGGCACGTTCAGGCGCGAACCGCGCAGACTGCCAGCGACGATGCGCAGGGTGCCTGCCGTCGATTTCGGATTTGCCTTGGACATCGGTTCCATAGCGCGGGTGTTAGCATGCAAGACCTGCATTCTGACCCAATTCGCAAGCGATGCTGAAGTTCTGGAAGAAGAAACCGGCGACCGAAGACAAGCCCGCCGCCACCGAACTGCCGACCGCGGATACGGTCTCGACGACTGCGTCGATGGATGCGCCTGCGGCAGAACGTACAGCGGAAGTCGAGCGTGAACCGGCATGCGCCGATGGCGCACCAACGGATTCCGTACCGGGTGAAATTGCGCCGCCGGCAAAGCGCTCGTGGCGCGAGCGCCTGTCCGGCAGCGGTTTCGCGCGCGGGCTGTCCTCGCTGTTCGTACGCCACCCGGTGCTCGACGAAGCGTTCCTCGACGAGCTTGAAACCTGCCTGATTACCGCCGATGTCGGCGTCGCCACCGCAACCGAGCTGGTGGAGCAGCTGCGCGTGCGCGTCGGCAAGCGTGAATTCGCCGACGTGAATGCGCTGCTCGCGGCGCTGCGCACGGATCTCGTCGCTCGCTTGAGTGGCGTCGAGCGTCCGCTTGACGTCGGTGGTCGCACGCCCTTCGTCATGCTCATGGTCGGCGTCAATGGTGTCGGCAAAACCACCACGATCGGCAAACTCGCGCATCGCTACAAAGCCGAAGGACGCAGCGTGGTGCTCGCAGCGGGCGACACGTTCCGCGCCGCCGCCGTCGAGCAACTGCAGAGCTGGGGCGCGCGCAACCAGATACCCGTGATCTCGCAGGGCTCGGGCGCGGATTCGGCGAGCGTGATCTTCGACGCATTGCAGACTGCGCGTTCGCGCGGCAGCGATGTCCTGATCGCAGACACCGCAGGCCGCTTGCATACCCAATCGGGGCTCATGGACGAACTGTCGAAGATTCGCCGTGTGCTGGCCAAACTCGACGCCGACGCGCCGCACGAGGCCCTGCTCGTCATCGACGGCACCACCGGCCAGAACGCAATCAACCAGGTGCGCCAGTTCGGCCAGGCGATCGGCGTCACCGGCCTGGTCGTGACCAAGCTCGATGGCACCGCGAAAGGCGGCATCGTGTTCGCGCTCGCACGCGAGTTCGGATTGCCGATCCGTTACGTCGGCCTCGGCGAGAGTGCCGAGGACTTGCGCGTATTCGATGCCAAAGCCTTCGTCGACGGCTTGTTGCCGGCGGCACTCGGCGGCAATGCCTGAGTCGCCAGCGAAGCGTCCGCGCCGGTTTCGACGCTGGCGCATTGCGTTGTTCGTTTTCGTAACGCTCTGCCTTGTCGGTGCGATCGCGCTGCGCTGGTTCACGCGCACGGATCACCTGACCGCGCTGCTCATCGACAAGACGCGCAGCGCGATCGGCGCCGAACTCGCCATCGGCGACGGCGCCCACTACGAACTCTGGCCGAAGCTGCACCTGGTGCTGCCGAATCCCTCGCTGAAGGCGTCGGCCTCCCCCGCGTTTGCGCGCGCCGATTCGCTTGAAGTCACGCTGCCATTGCGAACATTGTGGGCGGACCGTTACGACATCGAGCGCGTACGGCTGATCAAACCGACGCTCGATCTCGATGCGCTCGGCACGTGGTCGAACGCGCAACCGCCTTCGACGGCGGCGCCGCCCGACGTCCGATTTTCGCTGCACATCGACGACGGCACCGTGACCGCAGGCGGCAAGCCCGTTGCGCAGGGTGTGACGCTGGATTTCGCGAGTGCGGGCGACGTGGCCGCATGGCTCACGCAGATTCGCGCACAGGCGAATGTCGGCGCACTGATTCCGCCGCTGAGCGGCACTGCCGACGCGGCTGTGCTGCAAATCGGCTCGACGCGACTTGAAGGCGTGCACGTCGAGGTGCGCGACGACACACACAACCGTTCCGCAAAGCCGTGAACGTTCGCACCATGGATACCAACGCGTCGGATGACTTTGCCAACGAACTGCTGCGTTGGTACGACCTGCATGGCCGCAAGGACCTGCCCTGGCAAAAACAACGCAACGCGTACCGCGTCTGGCTCAGCGAAGTGATGCTGCAGCAAACCCAGGTACGCACGGTCATCGCCTACTTCGAACGGTTTGTCGAAGCGTTGCCGACGCTGGCCGATCTCGCAGCCGCGCAGGAAGATCGCGTCCTCGCGCTGTGGTCGGGACTGGGTTACTACAGTCGCGCACGCAACCTGCATCGCACTGCAAAAATCTGCATCGAACGACATGCCGGCGACCTGCCGCGCGAGCTCGCTGCGCTTGCCGATCTGCCCGGCATTGGCCGCTCGACGGCCGCGGCGATCCTCGCGCAGGCGTTCGGCGAACGCCATGCAATCCTCGACGGCAACGTGCGCCGCGTGCTCGCGCGCTGGCATGGCGTGCATGGCTGGCCCGGCGCTACCGTCGCCCAACGCACATTGTGGACTCACGCCGAGGAACACACGCCGCACCACCGTATTGTCGACTACACGCAGGCACTCATGGATCTGGGCGCCACGCTGTGCACGCGCACGCGCCCGCAATGCGTGCGCTGCCCTGTTGCGAGCGGCTGCGTCGCGCTGCGCGACGGCCTCACCGGCGTGTTGCCGCATTCGAAACCGAAACGCCCGATGCCGACGCGCTCAACGACGACGCTGATCGTGCGCGACGCGCAGGGTCGTGTGCTGCTCGAGCGCCGTCCGCCGACCGGCGTGTGGGCGCGCCTGTGGAGCCTGCCGGAAATCGACGACGCGGCGAACGCACTGCGTGAACTGCGCGAGCGTTACTCGGTGGATGCGCAGGATCCGACGCCACTCGACAGCTTCGTGCACACCTTCAGCCACTATCATCTGCGGATCACGCCGCTGCTGCTCGCCGGCATGCCGAATCTCGACCGCATTGGCGACGATGGCGATCGCGCCTGGACTTCGCGCGAGCAACGCGGCTCACTCGGCCTGCCTGCACCCGTGCGCAAGCTTCTTGAATCTCTGCCCTGAAGGAATTCCACATGACCCGCACCGTCCACTGCGTGAAACTCGACCGCGAAGGCGAAGGCCTCGCGTTCGCGCCCTGGCCGGGCGAACTCGGCAAGCGCATCTACGAAAGCGTCTCGAAGGAAGC
>JBDSBK010000004.1:0-2972 GCA_039921645.1 Dokdonella sp. | reverse complement strand
GCTTCGGTGCGCGCCGACGTCGGCAGCGTCGAATAGGCGACCGTCGAGATCGGCACGAACACGAGGCCAAGGCCGAGACCCTGCACGACGCCCGTCGCGACAATCATGTGCTGCGGTACTTCGAGATTGAAGTGCATCATCTGCCACAGCGAATACGCGGTCAGCAGCATGCCGATGCCGGCGAGCACGCGCGCATCGGCGCCGCGCGCCATCAGGCGGCCGACCAGCATCATCGCAATCAAGGTTCCGATGCCGCGCGGTGCGAGCAGCAGGCCGGTGGTGATGACCGGGTAGTTCATCAGCCCCTGCAGGAACGGTGGCAGCAGCGCCATCGTCGCGAACAACACCACGCCGAGCACGAAGATGAAAATGGTACTGGCAAAAAAGTTGCGATCCGCGAACAAGCCGAGATTGAGGAACGGTTTTTCGCTGAGCTTCCAATGCACGAAGTACAGGTAGAACCCGAGGAATGCGAGCGCCGCTTCGATCTGGATCTCGACCGAACCGAACCAGTCCTGCTGTTCACCGCGATCGAGGAACAGCTGCAGCGCACCGATGCCGATCGCGAGGAAGGAAAAGCCGCGCCAGTCGAAACGCGAGCTGTGCGTTTCATCGGTTGGCAGGCTCGCAGCGACGCCGAACAGCGCGAGCGCGCCGATCGGCACATTGATCAAGAACACCCAGTGCCAGCTGTAGACCTCGGTGAGCCAACCGCCGAGCGGCGGGCCTAGGATCGGGCCGATCATCACGCCCATGCCCCACATCGCCATCGCGGCACCATGTTTCTCGCGCGGATAGACATCGAGCAGGGTCGACTGCGACAGCGGCACCAGCGATGCGCCGAACAGGCCTTGCAAGAGGCGGCACGCAACCATTTCGCCGATGCCGGTCGCGATGCCGCACAGGATCGACGCGATCGTGAAACCGGCAATCGCGATCAGCAGCAGGCGACGGCGACCCATGATCGAGGCGAGCCAGCCGGTCGCAGGGGTCGCGATCGCGGCGGCGACGATGTACGAGGTCAGTACCCAGGAAATCTGGTCCTGCGTCGCCGACAGCGTGCCCTGCATGTTCGGCAGCGCGACGTTCGCGATCGTCGTGTCGAGCGCCTGCATCAGGGTGGCCAGCATCACCGAGATGACCAGCAATCCGCGATTGGCGACTTCGCGATGAGTGGCGTGCGTCTGGCTCATGATTCGATCGTGCGGCGGCTCACGCCGCACCGTGGCTGGTATAGGCGTTGCGCGACAGGCGGCGCGCGATTTCGCTGTAGACCGGCATCAAGGCGCCGACGATCTCGTCCTCCTCGAACGCCGCTCGGCGCGATGCGTCGTTGATGGCCGCAATCGGCTGCTCGTCGTACGCGAAATGCGCGATCGAATGGAATACGTCTGCTGCAAGGAACATGGTTTCACTCCAAACCTGCGCTGATGCGCCGGCGTTTGTTGACGTCGTGTTGCCTCAGGGATTGCGCGCGACGCGCGCGGCAGGTTCCGCGCCGCCCTGCCAGCGACCGAGCACCGAGTTCTGCCTGCCGGTGTCGATGTCGACATTCGTGCTCATGCCCGCACGCAGGATCATGCCGTCGTGCTGCGCTTCGTCGAGCGCAAGACGCACCGGGATACGCTGCACGATCTTGACCCAATTGCCGGTGGCGTTCTGCGCGGGCAGCAACGAGAACTCCGCGCCGGAGGCAGGACTGATCGACGCGACGCGCGCCTTCCACTTCTTGCCCGGATACGTATCGACCTCGATCGTTGCCGGCTGCCCGACCGCCACATGCGTGAGATCGGTTTCCTTGAAGTTCGCATCGACCCACAACGTATTGGCGATCAACGGCATCGCCGCCTGGCCGGTGGCGAGGAAGTCGCCCGGCTGCAACGTGGTCTTGCCGACGGTGCCGTCCATCGGCGCACGCACGGTCGCGTGATCGAGGTCGAGCTTCGCCTGCGCCAGCTGTGCCAGCGCGAGCTTGTAGCCGGCGAGTTTCTCGTCCGGCGTTTCCGGCAGACCACCGAGCATGTTCTGCGCTTTCGACACGGCGGCCGCGTTCGCATCCTTCTTCGCATGCGCGGCGGCGAGGTTGTTCGCAGCGTCATCGAGCATCTGCTGCGCGATCAGCCCGCGGCCACGCAGTTCCTGCATGCGCGCGAACTGCTGTTCCTTGTATTTCAGATCGGCCGACGACGACCGCACATCCGCCTGCGCCGACGCATAACCGCTGCGGGCTGCATCGAGCAGACTCTTCACCGATTCGACCTGTGCCTGCATGCGCGCATACGCGATCTCGAGCGGCTCCGGATCAATGCGGAACAGCACATCGCCCTTGTGCACGATGCCGTTTTCGCGCGCGTTCACTTCGACGACGCGACCGCCGACCTGCGGCGCGATCGTAACGTGATCGGCCTGCACGTACGCGTTGTCCGTCGATGCGAAGCGCCCCGACGTCACGTACAGCCAGCCGCCGATCGCCAGCACCACTGCCGGGCCGCCGATCCACATCAATGTACGCGTCCAGCGGCGCTTGGGTACCGGCGTCGCCTCGATCGCTTGTCGGGTTTGTGATGGTTGGTCGCTCATGACTTACCTCGTTCTTCATTCGGTGCGCCATCCAGCGCAACCAGGTTGTCCTTGATCTGCGCAAGCACGCGCAGCAGTGTTTCGAAATCCGTGCGCTTGACGTCGCGCAACGCGTCGTCGCGCAAGCCGCCGGCAATGACTTCCATTTCATCGACGACCGCATGGGCCTTCGGCGTCAGATACAGGCGCCAGCGTCGACGGTCACCCGGGTCGGCGCGGCGCTCGATGTAGCCGGTCTTCTCGAGCCGGTCGATGAGGCGACCGACCGGGATCGGCTGCATGTCGAGGAAGTCGGCCAGTTCCGTTTGCGAGACGCCTTCCTTGCGGCGGATCGTCTTCAGCGTCCGCCACTGCGCACGCGTCAACTTGAACTGCGTCGCGCGCCGATCGAA
>JBDSBK010000003.1:0-7147 GCA_039921645.1 Dokdonella sp. | reverse complement strand
GATTGCCGAGACTGCGCCAGAAGGCTCGGTGCTGCTGGCAATGCTGCCCGACACCGGCGAGCGCTATCTGTCGACGTTCCTGTTCGAGGGTGTCAATGAAGGGTCCGACGACGAGTGGCTGGCGTCGTTGGGTTGAGTTCCGGTGGGCGCGCACGCTGTGACGCATGGAAAGCGCACGACGCGCTGCTGAACCGAAGACACCCCGGCTGAAACTGAACACTGCGAGCAATCGGCCGTTCTCCGCCACTTGCTAGAATTGTCCCTCGAAGACAGGCGAGGGTTGCGTATGGAATGGCGAATTGCTGGAGTTGTTGGCCGTCGCGTTGCGCTATGGGCGATGTCGTTCGGTGCGGCAACGGCGCTGCATGCGCAAACCCCAACACCACTGCCATTGCCGAATCTCGACTTGTTGACCAATGGCGTTGTCGAGGCCATCGTGCGCCAGCCCGATGGCGCCATCATCATCGGCGGCTTGTTTGCGTCGATCGACGGCGTGCCGAGGGCGAACATCGCGCGCATCCTTGCGAATGGCGCGCTCGACCCGACCTGGAATCCAGTAGCGGACAGCAGCGTGAGAACCGTCGCAGTGGATGCGAATGGCGACGTTTACATCGGCGGCTCCTTTCAGCACGTGGGAGGCCAGACGCGTAGCGGCATCGCCAAATTGGCCGGCAACGGAGCAGGCCTGGTCGATCCTTCATGGAATCCGTCGCCCGATCAATCGTCGGTGTATGCCCTCGCCGTGGACGGCGCAGGCTCGGTTTATGCGGGCGGAGCGTTTTCGCAAATCGGTGGTGCTGCGCGCAGCAACATCGCAAAGCTTCCGACCAATGGCGCCGGATTGGCGGATCCCGATTGGAATCCCTCGGCCAGCGCGCCCGTTTATGCACTGGCGCTGGACGGTACCGCCCTCTATGCAGCAGGGTACTTCAGCAGCATCGGCAGCCAAACGCGCCGCGGCATTGCGAAATTGGCCACCGCGGGCCCGGGTATCGTGGACCCGGCCTGGCACCCATTCGATGCGACGTCAGGCAACGTCACAACCTTGGCGCTCGACCACAGCGGGTCGATCTACGCCGGCGGATCATTCGTCAGCTCGGCAGGCAGCGCATACGACAATCTCGTGAAAATGGCGACTTCCGGCGCAGGTTCCATCGACGCCGGCTGGCACCCTTCGCCCAATGCGAGCGTGGCTGGTTTGTCGGCGGATGGTGCGGGTCACGTCTACGTCGGCGGTTCCTTCTCCAGCATCGGTGGAGCGTTGAACCGGAACTATCTGGCGAGGCTATCGGACGCAGGCGTCGGAGCCGCCGACCTGACTTGGAATCCCTTACCGAACAACACCGTCGCAGCCGTTGCGTCCGATAACAGCGGCGGTATCTATACGGGCGGCGCATTCACCACGGTTGGCAATCAATCACGTTGGGGATTTGCAGTCGTCGATGGCGCAGGTAGCGTGGGCGCGACGGTCGACATAGAGGGAGCGGCTCTGGTTGACGCCATCGCAGTTCAGCACGGTCTCGGTACGATTCTCGGAGGGAATTTCCTCAAGGCGAACGGTTTGCCGCGTGCGCATCTTCTACGCCTCAGAGCGGACGGCACACTCGATCCGGACTGGAATCCCGCCGCGGACAAGACCGTCTTGGGGCTCGCGGTCGACAGTAGCGATGCCGTCTTTGCCGCCGGATCGTTCACCAATGTAAATGGCACCAACCGCTTGGGCCTGGTCAAGATATCCGGTGGCGGTGCCGGCATCGTGGATGCCGATTGGAATCCGTCTGATCCATTTCCGGGGGCACCGCATCCTGTGCTTTCCGCATCGGCTGTTGCCGTAGACGAAAACGACTTTGTGTACGCGATCGAGTCTGGCTTCGGCAACGTCGTGAAGATTTCCAATACGGGAACCGGCGCCGCCGACGGTCAGTGGAATCCTTCGCCTGGCAGTGTGGCGTCGATGGCTTTGGACAACAACGGATCGCTTTACGTGACGGGACTGTTTACGCAGATTGGCGGCCATCCCATCCCCTATCTTGCAAGGATCACAACGGCTGGCATCGGTACAGTCGATACGACGTGGCACCCCACACCCGACTTTCCCGTCACCAGCATTGCTCTCGACAAGCAGGGCTCGCTGTACGCTGCAGGCTATTTCAGCAGTATCGGTGGCCAGGCACGCGGTCAGCTCGCGAAACTTTCCGTCGCCGGCAGCGGCGATGCCGACCCGCTCTGGAATCCTTCGCCTGCGCTGAGCGACCCGGCTCCGCATCCCTTTTTTTTGCTGGTGGACGCGCTCGCTGCCGATGGACAAGGTTCGGTTTTTGTAGCGGGTCAGTTCGACAGCATCGGCGGACGAGCGAGGAATGGCTTCGCCAAGTTGTCGAGCACCGGCATGGGCGATGCGGATCCATCCTGGAATCCGTCGCGGATCACGTATGTCTGGACGCTGGCTTTCGGTGAAAATGGCACGCTCTATGTTGGCGGCAATTTCACCACGATCGCCGAGCAAACACGCTTGGGCATCGCTGCGTTCGACGTTGCGGACTACATTTTCGCCAATGGGTTCGACTGACTGCGCAATACGGCGATGACCGATTGCGTCGCGAATTGCATGGGCAGGCCAGAGCAGTGAACAGTCTCGAAAAAACAGCCGCGCGCGGCTTTCGCATCGTCACCGACTGGCAATCGCCAACGCCGGACGCTGGCGCCGCCATTACGGCATTCTGGCAACGCGAAAACGCGATCCCCGATACCGCGACAGCGATCAGACGTCTGCCCGAAGTCGTTGCACATGCGTTGACCGACGATGGCGAAGTGGCCGCCGTCTGCACCGCCGTAGCGATGACAATGCCGCGCATCGGCGAACCGATGTACTACTACCGCTGCTTCGTCGGCCGTGCATGGCGCGCGAGCCGGCTCGTGCTTTCGCTGTTGCGTCACGCGCAGACGGTGCTCGAGGCTTACGCGCGCGAACACGACTTTCCGTGCATCGGCATCCTGATGGAACTGGAGAACGTGCGTTTCGGCGAATCGATGCGCAACCCGGTGTGGACGAGCACGCGCTTCGTGTACGCAGGCAAGAGCGGGCGCGGACTGGATCTGCGCGTGTGGTATTTCCGCGGTGCGCGGCTCAAGGCGTCTGCGCCGGAATCGGATCGCTGAGGGACCTTGAGGTAGCGGGTCTCGTGAAGCGGATCCTGTGAAGGCGGATCCTGTGAAGGCGGATCCTGTGAAAGCGGATCTTGTGGAAGCCGTTTTTGTGGAAGCCGTTCTTGTGGGAGCGGCTTCAGCCGCGATGCTTTTGGTCCACGAACGACACCAGCCCCACCCAGCCACCCCCTTGAAGGGGAGGGCTTGAGGCGTCGCGGCTGAAGCCGCTCCCACAGGAATTTTCGTGCTCGTCAGGGTTGCTCGAAACCGCTGCGAAATATCGAGTCGCCGGACTGGACGATCAGCTGGTGATGAATCGAGCCCGCAGCGCCCGCAACCGGACTCACCTTGACGATCTCCCAGCCTGCCGTGGCGAGCTGCGGAATCGTCTTGCTGCCCGCCTGCAGGCACGCAAACACGGTCGTATTCCCGAGCGGGTGCGCGGTTGCGTAGGGCTCGTCGGGACTCGCGCATACATCGGCATTGTCGGCGAGTGCGAACACGGGCGTCGCCGCGAGCGCGAGCGCGACAACGAAGCGGCCAGCACGTGCAAACGATGTCGCGATCATTTCTGAATGATGAGTTCGTAGTTGCCGTTCAACTGGCCGTCCGACATCGGCGAGACCTGCACGACCTTCCAGCCCGCCTGCGCGAGTTCCGGAATCGTGTGGCTGCCCGCCTGCGGGCAGCTGAACTGGGTGGTATTGCTCAGCTGCGGCATCGTCTGCACCGGCACCGTGGGGCTGTGGCAAATATCAGCCTGACCGGCCTGCGCGAGTGCGGGCATCCAGAGGGCGAACGCGAGAATCCATGTGCGGGAAGGCACCATCATCAAACTCCTTTCTCCAAAAAAAACGGGCGCCAGCATGGCGCCCGTCGAAAAACATGGAACCTGTTTCAGGTGCCCTTGCGCCACTGACCGAGCGCAGCGAGACCGTTCTGCTTCGCGCGCAGCGCAACCGCCTTCTGCGCTTCGGCGAAGTTCGCCTGCATGTCCTTGCCCCACAGCGTGAGCGCGGCGGACTGCATCGCACGACCATACGAGAACGACAGCGGCCAGCAATGCGGGCCCATCTGGTTCATCGCATTGAGGTGCGCGGTGGCCTGTTCGTCGGACTGCCCACCGGAGAGGAAAACGATGCCCGGCAGCGATGCGGGCACGGCGGCCTTGAGGCAACGCACGGTCGCATCGGCGACTTCCTCGACATCGGCCTGGTCCGGGCAATCCTTGCCGGAGATGACCATGCTCGCCTTGAGGATCGTGCCTTCGAGCATCACGTTCTGCTCGTAAAGTGCACCGAACAGCGAACGCAGCGTCGCTTCGGTGACTTCGTAGCTGACGTCCAGATCGTGGTCGCCATCCATCAGCACTTCCGGTTCGACCATCGGCACGATGCCCGCTTCCTGGCACAACGCGGCGTAGCGCGCGAGTGCGTGCGAGTTCGCCTCGATGCAGGTACCGCTCGGGGTGTCTTCGCCGATCGTGATGACCGCACGCCACTTGGCGAATTTCGCGCCGAGGCGCGCATATTCGGCGAGACGCTCGCGCAGGCCGTCGAGACCTTCGGTCACGAGCTCGCCCGGGAAACCCGCGAGCGGCTTGGCGCCGAGATCGACCTTGATGCCCGGCAGGATGCCGGCGTCCATCATGACCTTGGTGAACGGTACGCCGGCCTTGGTCGACTGGCGGATCGTTTCGTCGTACAGGATCGCACCGGAGATGTGCTCGCCCAGCCGCGGCGTGGTCAGCAGCATTTCGCGGTAGGCGCGGCGATTCTCTTCGGTGTTCGGCACACCGATCGAATCAAAGCGCTTCTTGATCGTGGCGGTGGACTCGTCGATCGCAATGATGCCCTTGCCCGGCGCAACCATGGCCTGGGCGATGCTTTCAAGCTCTTCGATACTCATTTTGCCGCTCCGTAGACGAAAGGCGCCGCGGCCGCGACTGAGCGACCCGCTGGGATATGTGAGGGGGCCGGATTATAGGCGAGTTGGCCGAGGATCGCCCGGCGCTGGCGGAAATCGCGATCAGGGACCATCCGCGGCACGCAATGCAACGCTGAACGCCGGCTCGCGCGGGAACGCGTCGGCATCGATCGCGAACAGATTCCCGTCCGAATTCGCCGCCCAGAGCCGATGATGGAGCGGGTCGAAATCCGCCGCGCTCATCGCCCCGAGTTCGCTGCGCGCTCGCGCAGCAATGTTGACGCGCCAGCCGCCGCCGCTGCGCTCGAAGCGGTAGCTGGCAAGCACACCGAGTCCCGCGAGCAGCACGCCGTCGCTGCTGCCATCGCCGGTCAGCGCGAAATACGCATTGCCCAGATCGGGTATTTCGTAAAGCGCCTTCGCATCGAGATCGTAGGCATACAGACGCGTCGGCTGGGTGCCTTGCACCACGATCACATGCAGGCTCGGCAGTTCGAGCACGTGATAAGTGCCCTGGCTGGCGATCGGCAGGGTCTTCGCGATCCATTTGCCGTCACGACGGTCGAGCGCGATCAGGCGGGCGTTCCAGGTGCCGACGAGTGCGCGCGACAACGAAGATTCCACCCAGAACGCATGCAGCTGCAGATCTTTCGCGCCCGTCAATGCGCGCAGGTCGAGCGACTGGTCTTCCTCCAGCGCAGGCCAACGCCAGGATTTGAGTGTGCCGTCGGCGGAACTCGACCATAGCTGGCCACCGACGAGCTGGATCTGGTTGATGAGGAAATCGTGGCTGCGCGAACGCCACTGGATCGTCATGTCCGGCAAATGCCAGATGGCGAGGGTGCGGTCGTCGGACGCACTGGCCAGATAATTCTCGTCGCCCGCGAGCGCGGTCACGCCGTCAGCATGCAGGGGGTGTGCACTGACGCGATCGCCCTGCAGGGTGTAGAGCGTTCCGTTGGTCGCGCCGACCTGCACCGTATTGCGGGCGGCGTCCACGTGCACGGCCCAACTTTCCTGCGTCGATATCCTGTAGTTCGCCGCCACCGGCAACGTACCCACATCGAAATAGGCGAGCCGATGCGCATCGCCATCGAGCACGAATGCACCGCCCCCGTCGATGCTCAGCATGCCGCGCCGTTGCGCGGCGTTCGCATGCTGCTCCGGCAGGAACGCGTGATCGCGCCATACCGAAAGACCGCCTTCGCCTGCGACGAGCAGACTCGGTCCGTCCGGATTCCAGGCGAGCGAGCGCGCACCGCGCTGAACGGGAATGTTCTGCTCGGGGTGAGCACCATCGAGCGAGAGCAGGCGGATTTCCGGTTCGCGTCCTGCAACGGCAAGCGTCGGTGGCGCATCGAGCAACGCAAGATCCTTCACTTCGCCAAGGTCGAGCGGCCGGTCCAGCACGCGCGTCGCATCGGACGTGCGGAACACCCCCACGCGTGCACCTGCCGACGCAGCCAGATAGGTGCGGCTCAACGCGACGATGTTGGGGCTGTTCTGCTGTTGCGGAAACGCGATGCGCTGCGCACCCTGTTTTGTGCCCGGATGGAACAAAACGAGTTCGTCGCTCTGCCACGCGACCGCGGTACGGCCGTCGGCCGCGATGCGCAGCACCGATTTCGCATCGATGCCGGAAGGAACCCGGCCGAGATCGGTCGCATCGCGCGTCACCGGATCGACCGCGCGCAGCATGTCGCCGATCAGCAGCGCCAGCCGGCCGTCTTCCAGCGGACCCAGCAGGCGTTGCTCGGCGGGCAAGACGACGCGACTGGACTCCAGTTTCGCGTCGAGCGGGCGCAGATACCAGCCATCCGCCGATTCGAGCACGACGACATCCATGCGCCGGACGAGCACTGCGCGTGCATCGACCGGCACGTTGAATTCCTGATGCAGCCGCAACCATGCCGACGTCGGCGTCAATGCCGGCAGCACGGACGCGGCGACCACGGGCCGCGGAAACAAACGATCGCGCACGGTCCAGCCGATCGCCGTGATCGCGACGAGGATCGCCAGCGCAGCGACCGGCCACCAGCGCCTGCGCACCGCACGAACAGTCGTCGCTGCGGAA
>JBDSBK010000002.1:0-3743 GCA_039921645.1 Dokdonella sp. | reverse complement strand
TGGCGGCCGCGAAGGCTCCATCCTTGCTGTCGTAGCCGATGCCATCCAGTGCGAAGCGGGCGTGCGCGCGTTCGCCCTGTTTCGACTGCGGGTACAGCATGGTGTCGCTGAGCGAAAGCGTGCCGCCGAAGAGCCGTGTGCGCAATGAACCGAGCAGGTGCAGCGCCCCACCGTTCGACTGCCATCGCGATGACGCCGTCGACAGCGCGACGCCGTCAAGGCGCGCAGTCTTCCAGGCCAGCGTGGTCGGCGGGCGTTCGCCGTTCACTGCCCAATCGATTCCGCCATGCAGGCTCTTGAATGCGATCAGGCCTGCGCCATCATCGACGTCGAGCGCTGTTGTCGTGAGTGCGACGCGTTGTAACCCGCGGTCGTCGAGTGCGAATTCCGCCGCGAGTTCTCCCTTCAGCGCAAGCTTGCCCAGGCCCTGCGCGGCGAGGAGACCCTTGGCGTAGCGCTCCGTTACCAGTGGGAACAGCGCACGATCCACGCGCACGGAAAGCGCTCGCAAGGGTGCGAATGCGGACGGATCGAGCTCGCCGCTCGCTTCGAACGCAAGCGCTTGCGGATCACGCCAGGCGAATCGCGCGATGTCCCAATGGCTGTCGTCACGCACCGTTGCGTCGAGATTCGCTTCCAGCGGCACGACCGGCAACTGCGCATGCAGCGTGCCGATGTGCAGCGAACCGCCGGTGATTGTCGCATCCGCCAGCAGGCGCCGATCCGACCCTGCCGGGATCGATGTCAAATGACCGTTCAGCACAAGCGCCGCAGCGGACACCGTTCCATCGAACGTATTGAAGGCGAGGCCATTGGCCGCGTAGCGCATGTCGAAGCCGTCATCGGCGTGCACGTTCGCGTCCGCATCGAGTACACCTTCGCGCAGCTCGCCTGCCGTCCAGACCGATGCGAGTGGCGCTTTCAGCCATGCAACGGGCACGTGCTGCAGCGATGCGTTCACTGGTTGATCGCCCGCCAGCGGGATCGTCAGAAGCACCCGACTGCCGTTGTGCGTCAGCGTGAGATCCAGATGGCCGTCTGCGACACCGATCGCAAGGTCGGCCCCCTGCACCGCCGTTTCATCCGATGCGAAATGAACCGGGCCCGCGCATTGAAGCGAACGGTCGGACCTGCGTTGCAGTGCGCAGGTCCATTCGATCCGGCCGGAGAGTGCGAGCTGCGGAACATCGAGCTTCGTTGCGTTCAGTTGCAACGAGCCGCCATCTGCATGCTCCACCAGCACCAGCCGCAGATCATGCACATCCGCGTGCGCGTCCTGCACGCGCTGCGCGTTGAGGGTCAAGCTGCGCGCGCAGACTGGACCGCTGGTCAGCGCGAACAGACCCGGTGCGAGAAACAGCATTCCTGCCAGCATTGACGATAGGCGCATCGCCTATCATTCTGACAGCCATTGCCGCTCGATTGCGCGGTCTCGAGGATGCCTCCCGTGTCGATGCCGCGCGTCCTCGTCGCCGACGACAATCCATTGAGCTTGCAGTTCTTCCGGGAGGCACTGGCTGCGTTCGGCGTCGACTGCACCGGCGCAATCGACGGCGCGGCCGCACTGGAGTCGGCGCGCCGCGATGCATTCGACCTCCTGTTGCTCGACGCGCGCATGCCCAATCTCGATGGTTCCGAGGTACTCAGGCGGATTCGTGCGCTGCAGGGCCCTTCGCGCGGGGCGACGGCGCTTGCGACGACCGCCGACAACGATTCCGCAACCCATGTCACGCTGCGCGCAGCAGGCTTCGTGGACGTGCTCGTCAAACCGCTGGCACTGAACAAGCTGCGTGCGGCGCTCGATCGGCATCTGCCCATCGGTCGCGGGCGTTACGCAACCGATCCCGCTGAATGGTTCGACGAAAACCATGCTCTCGCCGCGGCTGGCGGCGATCGCACGATCGCAGCTGCGTTGCGACGCTTGTTCATTGCGGAATTGGACATGCTGCCCGCGGAACTTGCCGTCATCGGCACACGATGCGATGCGCAGGCGCTACGCGATCGCCTTCATCGACTCGACGCATCGGCGGGATTCTGTGGAGCGCCTGTGCTGGCGCAAGCGGGTTCCGAGTTGCGTGCCGCTCTGGATGCACCAGCGTGGCCCGAACAGGCGATCGACCGCTTCCTGGAAATCTGCACACACGCTCGCGCGACGCTCGCGCATGTCGCATCAACGGACGTCGACGGCAGCTGCACGTCGTGAAGACAGCGCCCACGCGTTGAGATCGCCGCCAACCAGATGCCGGATCGTCGTGCGAATCAGGCGCCGCAGTTGGCCCAGATGCACTGCCGCGGGGCATTCGTCGCAGTCCAGCGCGAGCAGCGCCGCACCGCTTACGCGCGGAAACTTCGCGCCTTCCCGCCATTGACTCGCTCCGGAGTCCGGATCGTAGCTGTATTCGCCATCCTCCTCGATCGGTTCGCCGACAGCGGTTTGCGTCAACGCAAGCGCATAACCGATGTCCGCGAGAAAATCGCGTTCGAAACGGCGCAAGGTCCAGGCCATGTCGGTCTCATCGGCGAGACGCGCGAGGCATTGCGCATAGGCGTCGAACGCAGAAGAGTGCGCATCGTTGCGCCCACTCACTCGCAGCACGAGTTCGTTGACGTACATCGCCGCCAGCAACGCGTCACCGGACAGCCTGAACGGCGCGCTGGCCGTCTCGACGCCCGTCAACGTGCCCAGTTCACCACGCGCGATCCAGTTGAGCAGCAGAGGCTGCAGTGGCTGCAATACACCGCGGGGCGTGCGACTGCGTTCGCGACGCACACCACGAGCGACCAATCCGATCCGGCCATGTTCGCGCGTAAAGGCATCGATCAGCAGTGACGTTTCACGATATGGCCGCGCGTGCAGGATGAACGCAGGCTGCCCTTCAATGCGCATGATCGGGCAAGCGCGCAACGCCAAGATGTCGGACAATTTTCATCCGCGCCCCTGCGCCCTCTCCCCGCGTGATCGCGAACGGGTCACTCGGAATAGCCGAACTGCTTCAATGCAATCGCATCGTCGCTCCAGGATTCGCGCACGCGGACCCAGAGCTCGAGGAACACACGCCGATCAAGCACCTGCTCCATCGAGCGACGCGCAGAACTTCCGATCTTCTTCAGCTGGGTGCCGCCCGCGCCGATCACGATGCCTTTCTGGCCATCGCGCTCGACCCAGATCACCGCGCCAATGCGCGTGATGTCCGGCTCGTCCTCGAAGCGTTCGATTTCCACGGCCGTCGAGTACGGCAACTCCGCGGCGAGCTGCATCATCAACTGTTCGCGAATCAATTCCGCTACCAGGAAGCGTTCACTGCGATCGGTGAATTCGTCCTCCCCATACTCCGCAGCCGCTTCCGGCAGAAGACCGACGAGTTCATCGAGCAGCGCACCGACACCGTCACCGCGGCGGGCGGCGACGAAGTGCACCGAGGCGTAGGCGCGCTCGCGCGTCACGTCCGCGGCAAATGGCAGCAGCGATTTCTTGTCGGCGAGCTTGTCGACCTTGTTGATCGCCAGCAGGCAGGGTGCAGATTGACCGGCAACGAGTTTCCATACGTCTTCGTCCTCGTCGCGCCAGCGTACGCCGTCGATCACATGCACGAGGACATTCGCCTCATCGGGGACTTGGCGCGCGATGCGATTGAGCTGACGATTCAACGCACGTTTGCCGCCCTGATGCAGCCCAGGCGTATCGATGAAGGCGATCTGCGCGTCCGCACGCGTCGCGATGCCGAGAATCCGGTGTCGTGTGG
>JBDSBK010000001.1:0-7079 GCA_039921645.1 Dokdonella sp. | reverse complement strand
ACATCGTCTTGTCGTACACCGCGCTGCGCGCGACACCGGCGGCAAGCTGGCTGTCGCGGAAGTAGTTGATCAGCACCGGACCCAGCACGCCGGCAACCGACCACGCCGTCAACAGGCGGCCGTGGATCGCACCGACCATCTGCGTGCCGAACATGTCGGCGAGATACGCCGGCACCGTCGCGAAGCCGCCGCCATACATGGTGAGGATCACGCAGAATGTGGCAACGAACAGCAACACCTGCCCTGCGTGCCCGAGCGTGGGTACCGACGCATACAGCACGATGCCGAGCACGAAAAACACGAAATACGTGCCCTTGCGGCCGATGTAGTCGGACAGCGAAGCCCAGAAGAAGCGGCCGAGAATGTTGAACAGGCTGAGCAGGCCGGTGAAGCCCGCGGCGATGGTCGCGATCTGAGCTTTCTGCGCAGTGTCGAGTTCGTTGAAGCCCGATGCGATGCCGATCAGCTTGCCGCCGAATACCTCCTGCAGCATCGGCGACGCCATCGCGAGTACGCCGATGCCTGCGCTGACGTTCATGCACAGCACGACCCAGATCAACCAGAACTGCGGTGTGCGCCACGCCTGGTTCAGATGCACGTTGCCGCGCGTGATCATCGCCTTCTGCGCGTCCGTCGATGGCGCGACCCAGCCGGCCGGTGTCCAGCCGTTCGGCGGCACGCGATAGCCGAACGCACCGATCATCATCACGATGAAATAGATCGCACCCAGTGCGACGAAGGTCTGCCACACACCGACCGACTGCGGCGTCGCGAAATATTTCATCAGCTTGTCCGCGAGCGGCGCGCCGATCATCGCGCCGCCGCCGAAGCCCATGATCGCCATGCCGGTCGCCATGCCACGCCGATCCGGAAACCATTTGATCAGCGTGGACACCGGCGAGATGTAGCCAAGTCCCAGACCAATGCCGCCGAGGACGCCGCTGCCGAGCCACACCAGCCAGAGTTGATGCAGGTAAATGCCGAGCGCACCGAGCAGAAATCCACCGGCCCAGCACAGAGCGGCGACGAAGCCGGCCTTGCGCGGTCCGACCCGTTCGAGCCAGCCGCCCCACAACGCGGCGGAAAGACCGAGCACGACGATGAAGAGCGTGAAGGTGAAACTGATCGTGCTCACGCTCCAGTCGCAACCGGACGCAAACAGTTCGTCGATCCAGCTCGTGCCTGCCGCACACGCCACCGGCTTGCCGATACCGATGGCCTTCGACAGCGGCAACCAGAACACGCTGAAGCCGTAAGCCATGCCGATGCACAGATGAATGCACAGTGCCGCCGGTGGCACCAGCCAGCGGCTGAAGCCTGCGTTTGCGACCGTGCGTTCCTTGGCGAGCATGCCCGACGACGCATCCCGCGCGCCGGTTCCAAGATCGACTGTGCCGCTCATGTCGTCTCCCGCATTCGGTTGATGGACGGCCGTGGACCCACCGGATGGCCGTGGCGCATCTTCGACCAAAGTGGAACCTCGGGCCACACTACGAAAGTCTAAAACCGTTGACTGTGCGCGTCCGCAGACGGGTGTCCCACCCACGCCGTCTTCATTCGCAACTGACTTCATTCCGCAAACTGCGCGCCATCGTGCTGCCATGCGGCACGACGACACTGCCGGGCAGCCCATCCGGACAGAGCGCCGCATGCACAACGCGACGCACCCCCGCACCGACGGCTGGTCGCGGCGACAATTCATTTTTGGCAGCGCCGCGGCGCTCGGTGTCGCCAGCCTCGGCATCAGTGGCCGCATGCTTGCGCGACCCCGTTTCGACGCGTATCCGTTCGCGCTCGGGGTCGCTTCCGGCGAACCGGACGACAGCGGCTTCGTGCTGTGGACGCGCATCGCGCCGAACCACATCGACGCGGCGTTCCTTCCAATGAACGATTTCGCCGTCGATTGGGTGGTCGCCGAAGACGAGGCGCTGAGTCGCATCGTGCGCCGCGGCAGTGCGGTCGCGAGCGCGGAGTGGGCGCATTCGGTGCATGTCGAACTCGAGGGTCTCGCACCCGATCGCCGGTACTGGTACCAGTTTCGTTGCGGCGGCGAAGCCAGCCCGGTCGGTCGCACGCGCACCCTGCCGATTGCCGGCGCACCCACCGCGCGACTGCGACTCGCCCTTGCCTCGTGCCAGCACTACGAGCATGGCTATTTCGCGGCCTACCGGCACATGCTCGACGACGATCTCGATCTCGTCGTGCACGTCGGCGACTACATCTACGAGGGCTCGTTCGGGCCGCAGGTGCGCCGGCACGATTCGCCGAATGGCGCGCAGACACTCGCCGACTATCGCAACCGGCATGCGTGCTACAAGGGCGATGCCGACCTGCAGCGCGCCCATGCCGCGTATCCGTGGCTGCTGACCTGGGACGATCACGAAGTCTCGAACGACTATGCCGGTGTCGCATCGAACGACGACGAACCGCGCGCAGCCTTCACGGCGCGACGCACGGCCGCGTATCGCGCCTACTACGAACACATGCCGCTGCGCGCGCGGCATCGCCCGAGCGGCATCGCGATGCCGATGTACCAGCGCACGCGCTACGGCGATCTCGCCGACATCAGCGTCCTCGACGATCGCCAGTACCGCGCAGCGCATGCCTGTGCCGAGCGTGGCGAGTACGTCGACGACTGCAGTCAACGCTGGTCGCGCGCACAGACGATGCTCGGCGATACGCAGCGCAACTGGCTCGAAAGCGGCCTTGCCGGCAGTACGTCGCGCTGGAACGTGATCGCGCAACAGACGCTGATCGCGCCGTTCGTCGCGCGCGCCGACGACGGCCACGAGCAGGTCTGGACCGACGGCTGGGATGGCTATGCCGGCGCGCGTGCGCAGTTGCTCGACTTCATCGGCGAGCGGCGCATCGCGAATGTCGTCACTCTCGGTGGCGACGTGCACGCGTTCTACGCGAACGATCTCAAAGCCGATTTCGACGACCCTGCCAGCGCGATCGTCGCGACGGAATTCGTCGGCACGTCGCTCGCGACGCACGGCGACGACTACGCGACGATCGCACGCGACCTGCCTCGCAACCCGCACGTGCGCTACTTCGAAAATCGCTGGCGCGGCTATCTGCGTTGCGAGATCACGCCGCAGCTGTGGCGCAGCGACCTGCGCATCGTCGACGACGCGACCGATGTCGACTCCGCTGCGCGCACGCTGATCAGCCTGCATGTCGAGAGCGGCCGCGCCGGCGTGCAGATATGACGCCAACGAAGATTGTGCCGCCTGCGTTGCGGTCGTCACGCATGACATACCATGCGCGCTCCGCCGCAACGCGTTGACATCGCCATGACCAAGCAATACGACCGCGCTTACTTCGAGAAGTGGTACCGCAGCGAACGCCATCGCGTTGGCTCGCGTGCGGAGCTCACGCGCAAGGTGTCGATGGTCGTGCATCTGGCGGAGTATTACCTCGCGCGGCCGTTGCGCAACGTGCTCGATGTCGGTTGCGGCGAAGGTATCTGGCGCGCGCCGCTGATGAAGCTGCGGCCGAAGATCGACTATCGCGGTCTGGACTCGAGCGAGTATGCAGTCTCGCGGTATGGGCGGTCGCGTAACATCGGGCACGCGAGTTTCGGCCAGTTGGGCGAGCTGCGTTTCGAACAGCGCTTCGATCTGATCGTCTGCAGTGACGTGCTGCACTATGTGCCTGCCGCCGAGCTTCGCCGAGGATTGTCCGGATTCGGCGATCTGCTTGAGGGCCTCGCATTTCTCGAAGTGTTCGCTTCGACAGACAATGCAGGCGGTGATGTTCGCGGCTTCATCACACGGACACCCACGTGGTATCGCTCGCGTTTCGTCGAAGCCTCACTGTTGCCGTGCGGTTCGCATTCGTACCTGTCGCCGCGCCTGATGCGCTCGGTGGCAGCGTTGGAATGCATCTAGTCGAGCTCGAACACTCCCCACCCAACCCTGTCCTTGAAGGGGAGGGCTTTGCGCGACACTCGCTCCAAGGAGGGAAAGGTTTGAGCGTTGCTTGTTGAAGGGAGATGGCGTGTTCGAACGAGCGTCGACTTTGTAGGAGCGGCTTCAGCCGCGATGCTTTCGCATTGGCCGCCCCTCGCCTCAAGGTTCCTTCGCAACCACGCGCGTCACTGCAAGCAACTGTTCCCGCGTCGGCTGCTTTACCGGCACGCCATTTGCATCGCAACTGCCGAGCTTGCACAGCTCGGTGCGGATCGCGTCGTCGTTCTGCGCGATCACATGGAACAACGCGTTTTCTTCCATGGAACCATGCACCGCAGCCGAGCCCGGGCCCCGTGCGAACACTGCAACGTCCTCGCCACCATGCGTTTCGGAACCGAGCGGAACAGCGGCTTCCTGCTCGTAGTCGGAGGCTTCGGTGTCGACGTGTTCGAGGTTCGGCCGACCCTTCTCGGCGCGTGTGTAGCCGGTCGGGTCATGCGGATAGTGTTTCGCGCCCTCGGGCTGGCGCTCGCTCGCGCCGGAGTAGCCGGGGCCGTTCGCATAGCTGAGCGTCGCGTAGGTCAGCCCGGTCGCGTCGCGCGCAAACTCACCTCCCGGCGGACCCTCGCCGCTGGAGCCGCGCATCTTGCCGAGGATGGGATTGCCGCGCACGCCATAGCCGGCAAAGGTGAGCGTGTGGCTGTGGTCGGCGGTCACGAGGATCAAGGTGTCGTCGGCCGAGGTAATCTCGTTCGCGACCTGCACCGCGTGCGCAAACTCGATGGTTTCGGTGAGTGCGCGATACGCGTTGCCGGCGTGATGGCCGTGATCGATGCGGCCGCCCTCGACCATCAGGAAGAAACCGTTTGGATTTTTCTGCAGCACGGACAAGGCCGCACGCGTCATCTCGGACAGACTCGGCTCGCCGGCCGGATCCTGCGGCCGCTCGACCTCGTATTTCATGTGCTCCGGCTCGAACAGGCCGAGCAGGTGTTGCGTGTGCGCGGTGTCGATTGCGGCGAGCTGCTTCGCGTTCCACACATACGCCGAGCCGGGTTTGCGCTGCCATTCGGCAATCAGGTCGCGGCCATCGAGACGCTTGCCTGGTTGACCCGCGTATTCGGGATCGCGCTGGTCGGCCGGCATGAATTCGGTGCGGCCGCCGCCGAGCGCGACGTCGATGCCATGGCCGATGGAAAAGTCGACCAGCTGACGCGCAAAATCGGCGCAGCCTGCCGCACGTTCCTTTTCAGGTATCTCCATGTCGAATTCCCAATTCCGCTCGGGCAGGTGGCCATAGGTCGCAGCCGGCGTCGCGTGAGTGATGCGCGTCGTGGTGATGACACCTGTGGCCTGGCCTGCAGCCGCGGCAAGCTCGAGTGCGCTGACGACTTCGTGACCCTGGCTCTCTGCACAATTGCCACGCGCGCCGACCTGATCGACGCCGATCACACCCGCGCGTGTTTTCACACCGCTCATGATCGCGGTCATCGTGCCGGCCGAATCCGGCGTCTGGTAGTCGGTTTCGTAGGTCTTGCTCAACGCGGTCGCCGGGAAGTTCTCGAAGCTGAGCCGGTTCTCCTCGCCCGCACTACCTTTGCGCTGGCCGTCGAGGATGCGCGCGGCGGCAATCGTGGTGATGCTCATGCCATCCCCAAGGAACACGATCGTGTTCTTCGCATGTGCGCGCACCGGCGCATTTGCATGCACGGCCGCAGCGCCGCTGAGGAACCACCAGGCCGGCGTCTCGCCATCGGGGCGATGGATCGCGGGAACCGCGATGGCGGCGTTGGCAGCGGCAGTCGGACGCGGTGTCGGAGCCGAGCAAGCTGAAACAACGCAGGTCAGTGCGGCAACGGCCGCGGTGGCGCGGATTCGTGTATGTGTGGCGGGCATGTGGGGGTCTCCGTAGCTGCATCGCCGATCGCGTTCACGGGCGCCGGCTCTTGCTCCACTACAGCATGACTTCGCCTGCAATTGCCACCGCGCGCTGGCGTTTGCTCCTGCATTGCGACCCACAGGGATATTGCGAGTGCCTGCTGGCGTCGGAACGCCAGTGGACCCCCATATCGGCCATCCATGGACATAAAAAAGGGCGCCGTCGCCGGCGCCCTCTTCGTGAAAACGTGTACAGCCAAAATGCTTACTTGGATTCTTTCTCCATCAACTTGTCGACGAGGTTTGCTGGCACTTCATCGTAATGGTCGAATTCCATCGTGAAGTTGCCGCGACCGCGCGTCGCCGAGCGCAGGAAGTTGATGTAGCCGAACATTTCCGCCAGCGGCACGAAGCCCTGCACGAATGCCTGCAGGCCCTTCTGGCCCTGGTCGCTGACTGTGCCGCGACGACGGTTGATGTCGCCGATGACGTCGCCAAGGAATTCCGCTTCGGTCACGACTTCGATGCGCATCGACGGTTCGAGCAACTTCGGCTTGCTCATGCGATGCGCCTCGCGGAACATCTGCTTGCCGGCGATTTCAAACGCGAGCGCGGACGAGTCGACGTCGTGGTACTTGCCGTCGATCAGGCGCGCCTTGAAGTCGACGACTTCGTAGCCCGCGATCTGGCCCTGACGCGATTCGCTCTTGATTGCGAATTCGACCGAGGGGATGAACTCGCGCGGAATGCGACCACCGACGATTTCGTCGATGAACACCACGCCCGAACCCTGCTCGCCCGGCTCGAAGATCATCTTCACTTCTGCGAACTGGCCCGAACCGCCGGACTGCTTCTTGTGCGTGTAGGTGTGATCGACGCGGGTGCCGAACGCCTCGCGGAAGCTGACCTTGGGTTTGCCCATGTTCGCCTCGACACCGAGTTCGGTGCGCATGCGATCGATGGTGACTTCCAGATGCAGCTCGCCCATGCCCTTGAGCACGGTCTGGCCGGTTTCCTTGTCCACTTCGAGGCGCAGCGACGGATCGGCCTTGACCATCTTGTAGAGCGCGGTCGACATCTTGTCGATGTCGTTGCGCGTCTTCGGTTCGACCGACACGCTGATCACCGGATCCGGGAAGCGCATACGCTCCAGCAGAGCCGGATGCGCCGGATCGGAGAGCGAATCGCCGGTCTCGGTTTCCTTCATTGAGACGAACGCGCAGATGTCGCCTGCGCGCACTTCATCGATGTCCTTGGTCGCGTTCGCCTGCACTTCGACGATGCGGC